>JASFKE010000105.1:0-9414 GCA_050118795.1 Desulfobacteraceae bacterium
CGCCCTTTTACGATAGTCGCAGCAACTAACTTCCAGAACCTTGGCTCCATCCCGGAGGAGATCCAGGACGAGCTTTTCTACCGGTCTGGCAAACTGCATGACTGCGGGAGCAATCACCCGGTCGTATATCCAAGATTCAACAGGTCTGTAAGGGCTTGTATTGTCAAGCAGTACCGACATGTTCCGAGGCCTTTTCTTTCGGGTTCATTTTTGTGTCTGACAAGGTGCTCTTCTCGTTCCTGCAGTGTGCCAGAACGTCAATTTCAACTGCGCATTTATTACCTCCGCTGCAAATATTTGGTTATATTTCAATGACGGTCCCGTTTAAACCTGAGGGTGAATACGCTGCAATGACCAACGCATTTTGGGTTTGATCCGCGGCTGCTATTAAACCGGTGGAATCCCAGATAGCGCTTTTGCCTGCCGGAGTCCAGCCCCCGGTGGGTTTGTTGTGATTTGCCAATGATTGTTCAATGTTACCTCGAACGTCGCTAATCAGCCACGCGGTTCTATGGGTCGGCATCATTATTTTCGTTAAACGGGTTCAGATTGTGGTTCGCTCCGCTCACACAATCTAACCTTGTTCGTTATGTGATATGCCTAACCACATCATAAAAAAGCTAAAATTTCAAAATAGCACTATTTAGCCCTAATCTGCGGAAATAATCAAGAAAATTAGACTCCATTTAACACCAGCATATTAGAACAAAACACGATTCATTCATCACAATAGCCCTATAGTTGCATAAAAAAGACAGCGAAAAAGGTTAAAACCCTTACCAGCATAGAATTAAAGGTATGCAAGAGATAGATTCGAGGAATATACCAGTGGTGAACTTGAAGATAGGGTCAAAGCGGCACGGGTGAAGCTGTGGCACTTTACTGCAACCCCTTGCCAACGAAGGATTTGGGGCCCGGAAGACTTTTTTCAAATGCTATAGTTTGTATTTTTTGAGCTTGTTCATCAATGCCGTATGAGAAATATCCAGACGCCTGGCTGCCTGGCGTTTGCTGCGGCACTTTTTCATCACGCGCCCGATGACGCCTTTCTCATAGTCGGCCATCACTTCCTTTAATTTGCACCGCTCGATAGCTTTGCCAGGAACGCAGTTTGCCGAAATTGGCTCTCCTTTGCCCAACTCAAAGCTAAACAGGATGGACGCGGCTTCGATGACACTCTTTTCCGATAAAATGGCGGCACGCTCCATCACATTTTTCAATTCGCGAACATTGCCCGGCCAATGGTGCCGGCGAAGTTTATCCATGGCCTGGTTTGATATCGTTGGGATGGGCTTGTCGAGCTTGGATGCCAACTGGAACAAGAAATGGTCCGCGAGCAAGGGGATATCCTGTCCCCTTTGGGAAAGGGGCGGTATATGAATCGGCAGCACATTGATGCGATAGTATAAATCCTGACGGAAAAGTTTCTCATCGACCAATTGCTCCAGATTGCGATGGGTCGCCGTGATAATACGCGTATTGACAGGGATCTCTTTTGAACCGCCGATCCGGCGCACGCGCTTGTCCTGGATAACACGCAGTATTTTGGCCTGAGATCCAAGGGGCATCTCTCCGATCTCATCCAGAAAAACGGTCCCCCCGGCCGCATGTTCGAACAACCCTTGCCGGCCCTGTTTTCGCCCACCGGTAAAGGCGCCCCCCACATAGCCAAAAAGTTCGCTCTCCAAAAGTTGCTCCGGCAAAGCCGCACAATTCAGGGGCACGAAAGGCCCCTTTCTCTCGCTGTCGGTGTGTATGGCGCGGGCGAACAATTCTTTGCCGGTACCGCTTCCACCCCTGATGCAGATAATTGAATCGGTTGTGGCGATACGCCGGGAAAATGCGATGGCAGCCAGTATCACTGGATGGTCACCGATAATATCACTGAAGCAGATCTTGTCCGGCTCGCTGATCGACCTGACGAGTTTTTTGATCTCCTGCATATCTTTGGCGATTTCCACCGCGCCGATAATGTTGCCATCGCCGTCAATAATGGGACGGCCTGTGGCGAAATACTGATAACGCTCCTTCATAATATTTTTTTTTATGTGGCTAAATTTACGCCCCTCCAAACACTCCAATATGTTATAATCCGGCAGCTCAACACCTTTGATGTTTTGCCCCACCACCTCTTGCTCCTGACAGCCCAATGCTTCGCGAGCCACTTTGTTCATGGTGGTGATACAGCCGTCCTTGTCGATTGAAATCACGCCGTCGCTGATATTGTCCAGCACTACGCGAACGCGATTTTCCCGCTCTTTTTGGGGAAGAATATCTATGAACTGCAGTTGTAGCAGATCCGATACATCGTTAAGAATGGCGACGAGCCGCTCCTTGCCAATGACGGTTTTTCCCTCCTCTGCCTCCAAATAAACATGGGCCTTATCAGCCCTTTTATCGACCTCCATGGATAGGATGTTGATACCATATTCGGCCATCAACGCGGAGATGTCCGCCACGATTCCCACACGGTCCTTGAATACCAATTCCAGTTTTTGATTCATGTCCTTCCTTCCATTTTTTACCGGCGGGTTTCATAGGGGAAGTTGAGCGCTCGAGATTATTGATATACTGCATGGGTAAACAAAAACAACCATAAAGGATATAAACATTAATCTTGACATACGCCACCTTCTTGAAATATTAATGCAGCATACGTACATGCTCATATCTAAAAGAGGCCGAAAAACCTCGACAAGTTCCAAAACGTATCAACGTTTTTGAAATTTACGTATATTTGCGGCTAAGCCATGGGCTTGCTGCAATATCAGGCTATTTCCATTAAGGGGATGCCTTGCCCCCCCGGGTTTTGTACAACCATAAAAGCACGAATGTATAGTTGTATATGGAATCAGGCAGACAGTGGATAACGACTCCAATGGTAAGAAATGGCAAGATAGATCTGTTGGTGAGATAGATCTGTCGGAATTGTAGCAGAGACGTAAATGAGCGGAGCCTTACTCGATCGACTCCAAATGTCGACCCCAAATAAATCAGCCGGCTATGTCGAAGGATTTGCCATCAGCAGCTTTGTCCAGGTTATAGAGCTGGAAGGCAAGAGCTGTAATGTTGTGGTACTAGCCGATGGGAAAAAGGGGTGTCTCTTCATTCGAAATGGCAGTATCATCAATGCTAAAACAGATTCGCTGGATGGCGAAAAGGCGGCCATAGAGATTCTGGGGTGGGAAAATGCACAGATTAGACTATCGCCTCCCAACAAGAAAATTAAACGGGTCATAGAGTCATCCCTGACACAGCTCGCCGCTGCCGACTCCCGGCGCGAGAGATGCGAAACCCCAAAGGCAGCTTCGTCAAACAATCAACTCGAACAAGCCATCCGCCTGATCGAAGGGAATCACTTTAAAAAAGCGCATGCTCTATTAGCCGCCTATCTTAAACTGAATCCCCGCAACAGTGACGCATGGTTGTGGTACTCCCGTTGCCTGGGAAACATGCAAACCATATCCAAAGCCCTTGCCAAATGCATCCAACTGACCCCCAACAATTTGAAAATTATCGAAGAAATTCAAAAGCTGAAACAAGCTAGCCAACATGTCAAAAACAACCGCGTACGCCGATGCCCTTTTTGCTGGTCGCCTCTGGATGCAGGTGGGGGGCAATGTCACTACTGCAAATCGGAGCTGGTCGTTTCCAACGCCATCGATCAAAATAGCCAGATCCGAATCAAATCAAAATTCCTGATCAAAGCCGTCAAACGCTATACGGATGTTACCGCCCGTGAAAACAATGTCAAAGCGCTCTTCTACCTTAGCCTGGCCAAGCTCAACCTCAACAAGGTCAAGGAGGCGCTGGACCTGTTAAATGAAGCCTCGCGTAAAAACCCGGACAACAAGTTCCTGTCGGACCAGCTCAGTATTGTGGTGAAGCATGTGGCGGCCCGGCTGCCTGATTACATCGAATCCGAGCAGAGCGCAGAGCTGTCGACACAGCCCGCCCAATGGAACGAACCGACGGTACAAACACAAAAGAAAAAAATTCTAGTGGTCGAAGACAGCCCGACCACTAGAAAAGTGATTGTGTTGACCCTTAAACGAAAAGGATATGCGAT
This sequence comes from Desulfobacteraceae bacterium, assembly GCA_050118795.1. Lineage (GTDB taxonomy): Bacteria > Desulfobacterota > Desulfobacteria > Desulfobacterales > Desulfosarcinaceae > JARRKU01. The sequence continues at coordinate 4,070 of JASFKE010000105.1, forward strand.
GGTGGAAGCCCGGGATGGGCTTGAAGCGCTGGGCAAGATCCACGAGGAGCGGCCGGACCTGGTATTGCTCGATATTATATTGCCAAAAATGGATGGCTATCGAATCCTGTCAATTATCAAAAAGACACCGGAACTTAAAAGCACGCCGGTCATATTACTGACGAGTAAAAACGGAATGATTAACAGGGTCAAAGGACGATTGGCCGGATCGGCAGGCTATTTGACCAAACCCTTTGAGACCACCGAACTCATTGGGGCGGTAAACAAACATATAGGATAGGGACCAATGGATTCATACATCCACAAACACCGCGGGGAGGCAGGCACGGCACCATCTTTGGAACAGCTGATCAACGCCATCGACCAACAGGTTGACCAGGTCCCTCACCTCTCCCCCGCCGAAGGCCTGGCGGCCTTTCTGGGAGAACGCCCCGAAGATTTCCGGCAGCAGGGAGAGAAGTATGTCCGATTTCTAATCGCTGGTACGACGTTTGCGCTTCCATTGGAGAACACGCTGGAAATTGACTACTTCCCTGACATCACCCCGCTTCCGAATCTGCCCCAATGGGTACTTGGGATCTGCAACCTGCGAGGTGATATCGTTTCGGTGGTGGATATCAAACAGATATTCAAACTATCGTCAAAGAATGTGAATAGAGCCAGAAAACTTGTCCTGATACGCAACCAAAACGTTAGCACCGCCATTGTGGTGGATAATGTGGCCGGCATCCTGGTGACCCATGAACAGGATCACCAAAATGATACAAATCCCATGGCGGGCAAACCTTTTTCCAAGTTTGTAAAAAACGCTATGGTTTCGGACCGGCAGACGGTCTATTTTTTGGATCTTGATGTACTGATGACGGCATTGAAAACATAGGCTTCACACCAACCCTATGCAAATATAAGTTTTAAGATAATTAATTTGGACTGCGCTATCGGTCGTCGCGGTATTATTGCAATACAGCTTCCTTTGTCTATCCTTGCCGAATTAATTATCTTAAAGCCTATAATATCAGCCCCTTTGTCAACCCTGTGGCGAAGCATACCCCACGGCTGCAACAATGGGCAACACCCTATCACCGCAAAAACCGGAGGGATTCGACCAGGCTGCTGCGTCAGGCAGAGTCATACTATTTACAACGGTTGAAGAAGAACCGATAAGGAGAGAGTTGATGTCCGGCGCATTGACCGAAGACATGGCATCCGAATTTATAATTGAGCTCAAAGGCTACATCCTGCAATTGCGGGACAAAGCCGACAAGCTAAATAGACGAGCCCCTGGATCGTCCGATGTCCATTTGGTCGAATTCCACCGCCTGATCCACGCAATACGCGGCGCCTCCGCATTGTTAAAGCTCAACAATCTAAGCGAGGTGGCCTCTAAACTGGAAACTATCTTCGAAAAGATCATCAGCGGTGACTTAACTTTTGACACCTGCGTATATCGCGCCGCTGTCGACACCATCGAATATTTCGATGCCTACACCCAGCAGAGTCCTTGTAACGACACCTTTAACTTGGAGCTGAGAGCCGAACGCCTCGATGCCCTGGGGGATATCCTAAAAGATGCACCATCCGAGGATGAACAGGATTTTCTCTTGCAGCTGTTTCAAGCAGCAAGCAAAGTTGAAAACGATGATCTCGATGCCTCGCCGCAGAGACGGCCGGGACCACCAGAACCTTCACGGGTGGATGCCCAGGAAAGTGGCGGCGCCGCAGCGGATCCCATCGATCTCGCCCATGGGGAACTGCTAGAAGATTTCTATCAGGAAGCGGAAGATCATTTCCAGGATCTTGGCAGGGCCATTGGCCAACTCGAAGAGCACTTAGGCACTCCCACCGCCATGGGTCCGAAACATAAAGAGTTGTTGCGCCTTATAAAGCGTTCGGTTCATACGATCAAAGGCGCAGCTGCGGTAATCAAACTCAAACCCGTTGCAAGCTGGGGTCATGAATTTGAGGACCTTCTGGATTGGCTGTATGAAGATGCGGATCTCCTGACGCCGGATGCGGTCGACATCATCGCCGATGCCGCCGATATGCTTGAGCAATTCGTCATCGATCCCCGGAAAACAGACCCAAGGCAGTTGGACCGGCTCAGAGTTGCATTCAAACGTATCATCGGTCCGGGGGAGCAGGGTGAAAATATTTCCCCCATCGAGACGCAATCAGAGCCCGCCCGCAAACAGAGCGAGTGTGTCGAAATCATTTTGCCGGATGACAACCAAAAAGATCGGGATAGACCTTCCCACGCCCCAGACCCAACCCGGCCCATACGGGTCGATTTTGCCAAATTAAAATCATTGGTCAATTTAGGCGGAGAACTCACCATTGCCCTCAGTGCCTTTGACCAGGATATTGACGCATTGGGTAATTTGATCCAAGAGATCGACCAGACCCAGTCCCGATTGAAAAAAACAGCACGGGACCTGGAGCTGGGATATGAGCACAAGGCCATAGGAGCAGTTTACGCCGCCGGCCCCATCATTGAGAACTCATCCGCGATTGTGGGTGAAAAAGCAGCGACCTATTCAGAATTTGACCCCATGGAACTGGATCGATTCTCTGAGCTGAACCTCATCATTCGATCTTTAAATGAGACGGCCACCGATGCGGGCACTATCAGTCAGCAACTATCAAAAACGCACACCGGACTCAAAGGATATCTACACCATCTGCGTTTGCTCCTCGCAGAGTTGAATGAAAAAACCATGCGCATGCGCATGACCCCCATGTCATCCATTGCCAACCGACTGCGTCGCACGGTCCGTGAGACCGCGTCCCAATTAGATAAAAAGGTTCGCCTGACCCTGCAAGGAGAAAATATCGAACTGGATAAAATGGTTTGGGATAAATTGGCCGATCCCCTCATGCACCTGCTGCGCAATGCCGTCGACCATGGTATCGAACCCCTTGTCAAGCGGCAGGCCAGCGGCAAACCGGAAATCGCTTCCATTCGATTGACAGCCGCCCAAAAGGGAAACCGCGTCGTACTGCGCATCAGTGACGACGGCCCCGGCCTTGATTATGAGGCCATTCGCAACGCATTCGTATCACCCACATCGGGAAAGGACAAGGAGGCCATAACCCGGCAAGAGCTCACCGAGATTATTTTCCAACCCGGATTCAGCACACGCCAAACCATCAGCGAAGTGTCAGGCCGCGGCGTGGGCCTGGATGTGGTCAAAGAGAGCATCATGGGACTCAAAGGCAGTGTTCATGTCGAACAATCCGAAAGCACCGGCACCACGTTTTGCATCAACCTGCCTCTAACCATGGCGGTCTCCAAGGCCCTTATCTTCGACATCGGTGGGCAGCCGTATGCAACGCCACTGTGTGATATCAAAGAGGTCGTGCGCGTCAATCCCCGACACGTGGCGTCCCAAGAAGACAACACCATATATATCAGCGGCCGGCGCCTTGCGTACTATGAACTGTCTGAGATTTTGAGCAGTCCCGGCTTAGAAGCAAAAGCTGGCCATAACGACATGTGGCCCTTAATCCTGATTGTCGAGAAAGAGTCGTGGCAAGCTGCCGTGGCCATCGATCGCATCCACAACCAACGAGATATTGTCTTAAAAAGCCTGGGATCCCACCTGGCCCATGTCAAAGGAATCTCCGGAGCAACGATTATGGGTGACGGTAAGGTGGTGCCCATTGTGGACTTTGAAGAGTTGCTGGACATTGAAACCGATCAGCGACACGAAAACATGCAATTCAAACACCGGGAAGTCATTCAGAGGCCTTTGGAAATCATGGTCGTGGATGACTCAGTCACCATCCGCAATGTCGTTTCACGCCTCATGCAACGTCAGGGGTGGCAAGTTGTTACAGCCAGAGACGGGGCGGCGGCCTTTGAAGTATTGCATACCCGGCGACCGGACTTGATCATCCTGGATATCGAAATGCCCCGCATGAACGGATATGAATTTCTGAGTCAAATCCGCACCCAGGAAAAATTTGCTGATTTACCGGTCATTATGCACACCTCCCGCGCTTCTAAAAAGCATCGTGAAAAAGCCGGCAAGCTGGGGGCCGACGCATTCGTAACCAAACCCTTTGATGAGCAGGATCTTATTGCCCAGGTGATAGAATTAAGTCGAAAAAGCCAAACGTTATCTCAGAGTGAAGAGATCAATTAGAGGAAAAAAGCATATGCTAAAGCTGGTATTGTTTCAAACGGGAGATATTGAATTCGCACTCCACCGGGAGCGTATCGACAATATCCAGTCAATCCCTCCAGGATCTGTTCAGATCCAGCGAAGCCAACAGCAAACCGTTGAGTATGAGGGCGGTCCCTTGATATTGGTTGATCTTGCCCCGGGGGCGAACCACTGCACGCCATCGCCACCTGAGCCGGATGCAAAGATGATTATGCTCAAAGGGTCACCGCCCTTTGCGCTGTTGGCCGACGACGTCAAAGAGAGCTTGGAAGTCGATCCAGCACAAATGGATGAACTGCCGCCTGTTTTTGCCGGCACCGCCCGCGCCTGCTTTCCAAAAGTATTATTTCAAGGAGCCAAGCTGGTCCTGATTGTCGATACAGATGCCCTGGCCAATTGTAAGATCGATTTCGACCCGGCTTTGGAGACCGACCAAGAGCGGCAAAATGATTTTGAAACCCATCCGGCAACGCCTACGACCGAAAGGACGTTGCCATTTCGCCCCCCGGCAGTCCCCTCGGCTTCAGTTCCTCTGGAGGAGAAGGTAGAAGAAATATTACATAAAATCATAGAACAACGCGTAGAAAAAAAGGTGGCCGAAACCATGGCGCAAACACTCGAAACATCTTTCTGGTAACAGATCATGCCCACAGCGATTGGAATTGATTCATGCGACACCCTTCACAAGAGGTCTATAGTGTTGGAAAACAATGCAATGCAAAATAACCGAACCGGTGGCCACATATTCATGTTCCCCGCCCGGACACCTGAATTCCAGGGCAAAAAAATTGCCTATTTGTTCTCCTTGCGACAGGTGGCCGAGGTGTTGAATCACGCGGATACCCAGCCCGTTCCTTTTGCCCCGGCGCATACAGAAGGCGTAGCCCAATGGCGCGGCCGGATTCTTGCGGTGATGTCATTGGAACGTTGTCTCGGAATCGGCATATCCGGAGAACAGATGCATCAGCGATCCATTGTGGTTCGCAATGTCACCAGAGACGCTGCCGACAACCTCCAAGAGGTATATACCATAATCAATGTGGGTGCCGCCATACGCCAACTGGGGCTCCCACTGGCCTGCGAACCGACCCGCGTGCCGGATTGGGTCCTCGACCCATCCTTTTTATCGGGTGTGTATGAATCGGATGACGGATTACTTTTTGTCGTCAACCTTGGAAC
>JASFKE010000106.1:0-9358 GCA_050118795.1 Desulfobacteraceae bacterium
CTTGCCCCTTGGGCAAAGCGTCCTTTGCGCAGATTTTGCACCATTGCTCTTAAGATGCCTTTAACAGCGACACCGCTGTGCTCATAAAAACGCCGATCCTCTGTGGTGAGCAGCGCTGTTTTTAAATCGTTTGGAATTTGCGACAACGGCACCGGGTCGCGTTTTTCAGCAAACAGTTCTCCAAGCAGGATCCGGTCTGATGAGTAGATTCGCGTGATGCCTGAAGGTTTGTAGTTCTCCAATGCGATGATTTGAGGCAAATCTTTGGTCAATGCCAAAAACGCCCCTGCGGTGACACCACAGAGCAGGCCGGTAATAGCAGCCATCCATATAAATCCTGTGGCGGATTTTTGTTTCATTTGGCAATATGTCTCTTTTGAGCACGGCGAAGCAGATCGAGTTCATCGCAATCCGTAGAGATGTCAATGGTGACACGGCTGCCGGGTTGTGCGATCTCTACCCGATCTCCCTCGACGGTCATAATTCCGGCAATTCTATCGCTGATGGCCGGACCATGAGGTTTGATAATTTCTACCGGATCGCCCACCCGAAGCTGATTGCGGGTTTCAATATGCGCCCGGTTGCGGCCGGCGCTCGCAATCACTTTTCCAGCCAGAGCATATGCCGGCGGCTGTGGTGGTGCGGGGTTCTGGGCCGAGGCTTGTGGGGAACCCAGGTAGAAACCCGTACAATATCCCCGACTGGTGATTTTATCCAACTCTTGCTGCCAGTGGGGTTGTACGACGTACCTTTCGGGGTCGGCATAGTAGGCGTCAATGGCTTCCCGGTAAACCTTAACGGCTGTGGCGGCATAGTGTATGCCTTTCATGCGGCCTTCGATTTTCAAGGCCCGGACCCCGGCACCTATCATTTCCGAAAGGTGCTGCACCATGCAAAGATCTTTGGAGTTGAAAATATAAGTACCACGATCATCCTGGGCCACCGGAAAATATTGGTCCGGCCGGGTCTCTTCCATCAAGGTATATTGGAATCGACATGGTTGGCAGCACATGCCCTGGTTGCTGGGGCGCTGGGCCATATAGTTGCTGAGCAAACACCGACCCGAGTAGGAGATACACATTGCGCCATGCACAAATGCTTCGATATCCATCCGCTTGTTGACCGCAAGCCGAAAGATCTCTTCCAGCGACAACTCTCTTGCCGCGTTGATGCGTTCCACGCCATGGCCTTGCCAGAACCGAACAGCTTCTTCATTGGTGGTGTTGGCCTGGGTGCTCAAGTGGATCGGGATGGCCGGGGCGATGCGCCGGACCAGCGAAAGCACCGCCGGATCCGACAAGATGACGCCGTCCGGTGAGAGAGATTTAAGCTGATCAATATAATCGGCCATGGGTTGGATGTCTTTGGGACGGGCAAAGATGTTGATGGCCACATAGGCTTTGGCGTTGTACGCATGGGCCAGGTTGATGGCTGATTTTAATTCGTCGTTGGAAAAGTTACCGGAAAAATTCCGCAGACTGAAAGCTTTACCCGACAGGTAGACTGCATCCGCACCGTAGTGCAGGACAATTTTGAGCTTCTCAAGATTCCCGGCGGGCGCCAGCAGTTCAACTTTGTTCATGGTGGACCTTCGTGGACCTTCGGCAAAGTTCAAGGTTCATGGTTCAATGTGGTGTTTGGCATCATGATCTCATGTTATCCTAAATCATGAGCTCATAAATATATCAAACATAGCTACGTACCTTGTTATGTCGTGTTTTTCCACCTTTTTCTGCTGCGATGGAAAAGCCCCCTGTCAGCCTCTGCCGGCATGTTTAAAAATATTGCATGCGCCCCTATCAAGTTCTCAAGGGCAGCGCCGATGAAAGTTCCAGGTACCTTGTACCAATAAGCTCGAATATGGAGGATGGGAAAAACATGCTCTTAAATCTTGATGTCAGCAAAGCCAGCGAATTCATTGAGGCTCCTGAGGTAATCCGAAAGGATCAGGTTATTCCTGGTCATTTTCGTCCTTGTCCGGAGTCGCCATATGGGCAGGGGTTCGATTGGTTGTATCGATATGAGCTTAAGATTTCCGCCTTTTTAAAGCCATGGTTGAAACCTCCCCCCTCTGATCTGATTGGTGAAAAAAGTCTTCTCCACCAAGCGTTGTCCAATGCTTACTGCCATGCGCATCATCGCGACCCGCTAAAGCCGATAACCGTTCGCGTCCTGCTGGGAAGCCAGGGGTTGATTATCCAGGTTAACGATTGCGGCAAAGGATTTAAAGTACAAAAGGTCTATAAACACTACCGTAAGAAAAGGCGCTATTTGACCTGCGTAGGAAATGGCATTCGACTGATGGCCGCGTCATCCCGGTACGGGGCGTTCTACAATCAGCAGGGCACCGCGTTTCATCTCCTCTATCCATTTCACAAAAAGCTGGACGAGTTATCCTCCAGCCGAATTGACGCGAAACCGGAACACCAGAATTAGTCGGCCGTTTTAGCCTTTTTACCATCTTTTTTTATGCAACCATGGGGTTAAAACAGATGGGCGCATTCACGACAGGAAGGTTTGTCGCAGTCAAAGCATTCGGCTGGGTATAAGCATTTTTCGGCATTTGATACAGCCACAACCAAAATGGCGATGAAAATGACAATGCAGGGTAAAATATAGACGCCGTTTTCCATAATGATCGATAATAATGCACTCATCGTTACTCCAAAGCTCCAACTTGTATATTTTGTTGCGATTTCAAATAACTGTTTGTTTACGACTACCTCAAATTTTATATCCGTATCGTCTGCAATCTGGCCGTAACCGGATTGCTGTTGATCCTGCTTTATCTTTTTACGCTCAATACTCAATGCAAATATCACGCCATTGATGCAGGGCTAATACAGATCGCACTCCCTGGCCAGGGAAAACCCCCATTGCCAAGATCATTGATAACCGGATGCGGGGTATTGTTTAAATATTTGTTATTATAACAATTATATATACACAATAGGGTTCCTGGAAGGGAGGGCAAGGCGAAGGCGCTCAATGAACCGTTGGAGCTTTAGACCATTCGAATGGGTATCGGGAAAGGGATGCCCAGACTAAGAGGCCTGGCTATCATGTCGGAAATTTGACACCAGGGTAACAGTTTCAATGGTTATAGGGTAAGCGGTACTGGCACAATCATATCTGTTTTCAGATGGTCAAGATGCGGTCGAAGTGGATCACTATAAGAGGGATTCGATATACCTACTCACCTAAATAAGCCTTTTTTACCATGTCGTTTTTAAGCAGTTGGTCAGATGTACCTGCAAGTGCGATCTTACCAGTTTCCAACGCATACCCGCGGTGAGAAAATTGCAGCGCAAGCTGCGCATTTTGCTCAACAAGGAGAATGGTTGTACCCATATTGTTGATCTGCCGGATAATATCGAAGATGGTATCCACAAGGATTGGAGCCAATCCTAGAGATGGCTCGTCGAGCAGGAGAATCTTGGGTCGGGCCATAAGCGCACGGCCGATGGCTAGCATCTGCTGTTCACCGCCCGACAGTGTTCCTCCAAATTGTTTCAAACGTTCACGCAGTATGGGAAAGAGATTGAATACTTGCTTAAAATCTTCTTTCATACCGCCATGGTCCTTTCTGAGGTATGCGCCTAATTCTAAGTTTTCCATGACAGTAAGCATGGGAAAGATCATACGTCCTTCCGGCACCTGGCAAATGCCCAACTGGACGATATGGTCAGGGCGCATGGCAACAATCGACTGGCCCTGATATACCACCTCACCCTCCAGTGGCGTGAGAACGCCACTGATTGTCATAAGTGTCGTGGATTTGCCCGCGCCGTTGCTCCCGATGAGGCAGACGATTTCCCCCTCATCTACTTTTAGGGAAATTCCTTTCAGAGCGCGAATATTTCCGTAATAGGTCTTAACGTTATCCAACTCAAGCAGCATTTGCGGCTCCTGTTCCCAGATAAGCCTCAATCACCTTTGGGTCATTTTGTACATCACGAGGCCGTCCTTCGGTTAACCATTCGCCGTGATTAATGACAATAACACGGTCACACACCCCCATAACCACTTTCATATCGTGTTCGATAAGCAATACAGTTATGTTTTTGTCTCTGATGCGGCGAATCAGATCCATCAGCTCTCTTGACTCCTGGGGATTCATTCCAGCGGCCGGCTCGTCCAGCATAAGCAGGCAAGGTTCTGTCGCTAAAGCCCTGGCGATTTCGAGCCGGCGCTGGTCGCCGTACGGCATGGCGCTGGCGATCTCTTTCCCGCGGCCTTTGAGCCCTACGAAATCGAGAAAATGGATAGCCCTTTCAGTAGTTGCCCTTTCCTCATTCCTCTGGAAATTGCTACGGAAAACGGCACCCCAAAAGAGCGACCGGGTTCGACAGTGACGACCGATTTTCACGTTATCAATGACTGTCAGGTTATCAAAAAGCCGGATATTTTGAAATGTGCGCGCGATTCCAAAAGCCGTTACCGTTTCCGGTTTCATACCTCCTACAGCGACATCTTCACCATTGCGGTTAAGGACGATCTGGCCCTCGGTTGGTTTTTCAATGCCGGCAACACAATTAAAAAGAGTTGTCTTTCCTGCGCCATTGGGTCCGATCAGACCGATAATTGCCCCACGGTCGATTGTAAAAGTGATATCCTTAAGGGCCTCAAGTCCCCCAAAGCTTTTGTACAGGTTTCTAATTTCCAATATTGGTGTCATGCTCTATGCTCTCGATCCAGATTTAGGCTTTTTTCTTTTTGTCCGGCCTGTTTTCATTTTTGCGGCAACAGCCGAAATGGGTAATATACCGGCGGGGCGATATCGCATCATGAGAACCATTATAAGACCAAATGCCAGGAAACGGACTTCCACCGGCAAGCCCAGCAAGGGGAGCAATTCGCGCAGAATTTCGCTCAGTGAAACAAGTATCGCAGCGCCTATCATGACGCCCCATATGTTCCCCATCCCTCCGAGTACGATCATGCACAATACCAGAAAGGATTCCCAGAACTTGAACATGTCAGGCGAGAGAAATGTCACCCATCTGGCGAAAAAGCTGCCGCCCACCGCGCCGAAAGCCGCGCTGATCGCAAAGGCGATGACTTTATATGCCAAAAGGTTGATACCGCACGAAACGGCGGCAACTTCGTCGTCACGTATAGCAAACCACGCCCTTCCCAGCCTGGAGTTCTGGATGCGATGCATCACAAAAACAGTGATCAGTACCATGGCCATTGATAGATAGTAGTATGGCAGCTCTCCAATGAACTCCCATTTTGGGCCTCCTAAAAACGAAAGATCGATGGACACCACATCAATTCCGGGCAGGCCCAGTGGTCCCCGGGTGAGCCAGATCTCGTTGGTTAGAAACAGCACGACCAGCTCTGAAAATCCAAAAGTTACAATGGCAAAATAGTCTCCAGTGAGCCTTAGGGTTGGTGCACCCAGCAAAATTCCCCATATGGCCCCGTTGAGAAAAGCCAGGGGGATAATGATCCAATATGAAAGTCCGAAATGATAGGTCAAAAGCCCTGAAGTATAAGCGCCGATGCCGTAAAAACCGACATACCCCAAGTCCAACAGGCCATTGAAGCCGGGCACGATATTGAGTCCCAATGCCAGAATCATGTATAGAAATATTAGGATCAGAATATGGAGGATATAATCGGTCACAAATGGCATAGCCGGAAGGACCAAAGCCACAATCAGGCAACCAATCTTTATCTTTGTCCCATGCCTGATATCTCTCTTCAGCTCCAATATACCCATCTCACATGCTCTTTTTGGTTTCCTTAAGAACCCTGCCGAACAGGCCCGCCGGTATTAAAATGATGACGATGATCATCACACCATAGGAAATGCCATCGCGGTACAGCGAACTCAAATAGCCCGCGCCAAAAGCTTCGGCGATGCCAAGCACCAGGCCGCCCAGCATAGCTCCGGGAACGGAGCCAATACCGCCTAAAACGGCCGCGGCAAATGCTTTTACCCCCGCGATATAACCCATCGTAGGTTCGATTTTGTTGTAAAAGGCACCCGTCATAATGCCGGCTGCCCCCCCCAAAGCGCCGGCCAGAAAAAAAGTGTAGGAGATTACCCGGTTTACGTTGATCCCAGCCAGGGCCGCCATGGTTTTATTCTGGGCCACGGCCCTCATTGCTTTGCCCCACCTGGTTTTTTTTATAATAAGATTGAGCCCCACCATCATGACGATCGTCATACCGTAAATAAAAAGATGAAACCAAGACAGGCGCACATCGCCAAAGCTGATTGCTGTTTTATCGAAATAGGCAGGCAGTGCGCCCTGGGGAAAGGGTTTGGGCCGGGATCCCCAGATGACCATGGCAAGATTTTGAAGGAAAATGGACATGCCGATCGCTGTGATCAGCGCAGCCAATCGGGGGGAACGCCGCAGTGGGCGATAGGCGATGATATCCAAGAGGACACCGCATATTGCACAACAGGCCATGGATAGCGGTAAAGCCGCATAAAATGGGATTCCCAAGGATATAATGAAGGTGATGGCGAAAAAAGCGCCCAGCATGTAAATTTCGCCATGGGCAAAGTTGATGAGTTGGATAACACCATAAATCATGGTGTATCCCACGGCCATCATGGCGTATATGCCACCGATGGTCAGTCCGTTGATCAGTTGCTGTAAAAACAAACACCTTCTCCTGTCGTAGGCAAGGCGCCTGGAGGTGGCGATTCCGGCGCCTTCAACAGTCTCATGAACGTTTGGAGCAACTATTTCGCTGCCACGAATTTACCATTTTTCACCATTTTCACAAATGCAGGTTTGGCGCAGTCTCCTTTCTTGTCAAAGTAGGTCAGGCCGGTGATGCCCATATAGCCATTTTCCTTTGAGTTGATGGCTGCAAGCCCGTCGCGGATTTTCTTTCGGTCAGGGCCGGTTTTTGAGATCACCTGAGCCAGGATCCCCAGACAATCGTAGGCATTGGCACTCATCCAATCTACATCACGTCCGTGGATTTCGGAGAATTTCTTGGCGAATTCCTTGCCGGCCGCTCCTGCAGAGGCGGCCAGGAATGGTACTGTGCAATAAGTATTTTCAGTCGCTTTACCGCCAAGTTTAATATAATCCTCATTGTCGATACCATCGGCGCCAAAGAGCGGGCCATCAAAGCCAAGTTTCCTGGCTTGACCGGCAATCAAAGCACCTTCCGGATGGTAACCGCACAAAAAGATCGTATCAGGCTTGTCGCGCAATAGTTTTGTAATCTGAGGTGTAAAATCGGTTGTTTTGGCCACATAGGCTTCCGTGCCGATTACTTTCACCCCGGACGCTTTAGCACTGGCAACAAATGAATCTTTAAGGCCGATTGCGTAGTCGTTGTTCTCATAGAAAATTGCCACCGAATTCTTTCCCAGCAACTTCGGCACAACATATGACGCAAGATATCTGCCCTGAAATTCATCGGTGTAACAGTTACGGAAAAACCAGCCCTTGCCGACATCCCCGATCGTGGGATTGGTGGAGGTAGGTGAAATGGTGGGCACGCCTGTACGCTGATAAATCGGCATGGCCGCTAGGGTGGCCGAGGAACACAGATGACCGATTACCGCCACAATGCTTTTATCGGCGGCAAACTTAGAGGCCACTGTACCAGCCTCTTTGGGCGCACAGAGATCGTCACCCCACACAAGCTCAATTTTCTGGCCGTTGATGCCCCCGGCATCGTTGATCTCTTTGAGTTTAAAGCTGACACCAGCTTTAATATTATCACCGTAGGCCGCCAAATCACCTGTGTAAGGTGATGCAACACCGATTCTGATGGTATCGGCCGCAGCGCCCGTGGTTAGAACGAAAATGGCTACAAGGCAACATGATAAGAGTGTTAAAAAAAAGACCAGTTTGTTTTTCATAGCTCTCCCTCCTCTTAATTTGACTCTGATTTTGGCGACAAAGAAGCCAAATTGTGACTATTTTAGCCTCAAAGAAAAGCGTGAGTTCGGTTTAGAAAAAGTAGGCAACCTGAATAGAAAGTCTCGTAACTATTAGAGAATAATGGAAAGAAGGGATTGCGTCTTGAGTTTCGGAAACATAACAGGTCTTGAGTTCGGAACCATAGCCAGTTGATCTTCAACAATGTTATATGTTAGATTGCCCGTTCGATCGTTGTCAATCAATTATTCTGCATAATAAAGGGCTTATTGGACCATCAAAAATGAACCGATCGTTCTTGAAGATAAAAAACGGTTGGCCGCGTTCTTGACCGAAGCGAAATGCAGTGCCTGAATGAGGTGCATCATGAAAGAAAAATCCCCAGATGTCATTCGTCAAGTTGTAAGAGGCCGCTATGCCCAAGCCGCAGGAGGACCGGGATGCGGCTGCCAGTCCGAACCGGCGTCGCCATGTTGTGGCTCCACACCAACCGGCTCCTTGGATCTGAACCAGGTGATGGGCTACACTCAGAAGGAGCTGGACAGCGTCGTCAAAGGGGCCAACCTTGGGCTCGGGTGCGGCAATCCCACCGCCATCGGCACCCTCAGCCCGGGGGAAGTGGTGCTTGATCTGGGCAGCGGCGGCGGGTTCGACTGCTTCCTGGCCGCACGGAAGGTCGGTGACACGGGCCTGGTGATCGGTGTCGATATGACCCCCGAGATGCTTGGCAAGGCCCGGGAAAATGCGGTGCGAATGCAAGCGCACAATGTCGAATTCCGCCTGGGTGAAATAGAACACCTGCCGGTGGCCGACAACAGCGTGGATGTCATTATCTCCAACTGTGTCATCAATCTCTCCCCGGAAAAGGAACAGGTCTTCAAGGAAGCCTTTCGCGTTTTGAAGCCGGGGGGGCGCCTGATGATTTCCGATGTGGTGGCCACTGCCGAATTGCCCGAGCAGTTGCGCGAACAGGCGTCCATGATGACAGGATGCATCGCCGGTGCCGAGCATGTCGATCGGATAACGGCGTCATTGGCTGCGGCCGGGTTTAAGGATGTCAAGATCGACCTGAAAGATTACAGCAACAAATTAATCAATGGGTGGTTTCCCGGCGCTCGCGCCGAAGATTATGTGGCCTCTGCGGATATTCAAGCCCTAAAGACACCATAGTGATATATCGAATGGCGCAGCGTCAATCTTATTATCAGGTAGAATGCACCAGGCTAAATGGTCGCCAAAGGTGCGCAACGCTTTAGATGATGCGTTCAACGCCCTAAGGTGAGAAGCTCTTGCCGCAGGCTGGGCGTCAGGGCCTGCAACTGTTACTGGTTGACCGTTGCCATCCCATCAGGCGTATATCGGTCCCCGAGCACCTGATCCGCCAATTCATTGAGCGTGGCTCGATTTTCCTCTGTCAGGCGACAGTCAAGTGCCCCCAGGTTAGTCTGGAGATTGGCGAGCTTGGTCGTGCCTGGAATGGCCACAACATGATC
>JASFKE010000107.1:0-9310 GCA_050118795.1 Desulfobacteraceae bacterium
CCGGGATCTTATATATCTCATCCACCCCGATGACCTGAAAAAAGTGCAGGCGCATTTTGATCAACTATACAAAGGGGCGGCATACGACTATTTGGTTGAATCATCCCTTGAATATCGTCTTAAAACCAATGACGGCAGTTATCGCTGGTTTGGTGACAAGCATGCGGTAGTGATGGGCCCCGAGGGCAGGCCTGACGCCGTAATCGGCAATATTCGAGATCTGACCAAAGAGCGGCTGGCTGAAAAAACAATGCAAAACTTCGCCCATATCGTATCCAGGTCAAAGGATTATCTGGCCCTGATTGACCGGAATTTTGCCTATCAAGCCATCAGTAAAGCTTATGCCCATACATTGAAAATGGACCGGGATGAGATCATCGGCAAGACGGTTTCAGAGATTCTCGGACCAGAGTTGTTTTATAAAGTCATCAAACCCATGGCGGATCGCTGCCTTGGCGGCAAAAGCACCCGTTTTCAAATATGGATGCCATTTTCCGGGGATGATCGCAAGTTGTTGGACATTGAATACACCCCCCATTATGAAAAAGGGCAAAAAGAGAAAACCGTTTCCGGGTATGTGGAGTGCACACGGGATATCACCGACATCAAAAAACTCGAAGCCCAACTGCTTCAAACCTGCAAGATGGAGGCGATCGGCATGCTGGCCGGCGGGATCGCCCATGATTTTAACAATATATTGAGCGCTGTCATGGGCTATGCCGAATTGTCCATGGCGCAAATATCCAAAGCGTCCGAATTGTACGGCTATCAGCAACAAATTCTTCAAGCAAGCCAGAGAGCCACCGATCTGATTCAGCAAATTCTCGAGTTCAGCCGAAAAAACGGGCAGGAGCTGCAGCCGGTTCAAATCAAGACTATCTTAAATGAGGTGTTTGACTTTATCAGAGCATCCCTGCCATCGACCATTGCCATTGAGTGCGAAATAGATTCAGAGGCCTATGTAATGGGAGACGCCACCCAAATCTATCAGATCCTGATGAACCTGTGCACCAATGCCGGTTTCGCAATGCGCAAAAAGGGCGGATTTCTAAAGATATGTTTATCAGAGGTTGAGCTGTCCCATACAACACTCGCCCCGAACCTGGATATAGAACCCGGTCGCTATGTCAAACTCAGTGTAAGCGACACCGGATCGGGTATGACACCGGAAGTCAAAGAACGCATCTTCGATCCTTTTTTTACGACCAAAGGCAAAGGCAAGGGAACCGGTATGGGGCTCAGTCTGACCTATGATATCATCAAAAGCTATGGCGGCAGCATAACCGTTGAAAGCCGCCCGGGTCATGGGTCGGTTTTCGATGTCTATTTTAAGGCCGTTAAGAGCGCAAAGCCTGCCATAGCCGGTATGGACGCTGACCTGCTTCGAGGAAGTGAAAGAATTTTATTTGTCGATGATGAAGATACATTGGCCGATCTGGGCAAACAGATGCTCGAGCATTTGGGATATCGTGTCACCGCCCTGGTCAACAGCCTCGAGGCCTTGGATCTGTTTCAAAAAGATCCCTTTGCATTTGACCTGGTGTTTACCGATTTGGTCATGCCGGGTATGAGCGGGGATATATTGGCCCACAAGGTTTTGGCGATTCGACCGGATATTCCGGTCATTATAATCACGGGCTTTGCCGAGCAGATGGCGCCTGAAAAAGCCAGATTGATCGGCGTTAAAAATCTGGTCACAAAACCTATTGTCATGAAAGATATCGCCAGGATCATTCGAGATGCTTTGGCTTAGGAGCTGTATATGACAGCCAGTATCTTCGCCCTGCCCCCTTTGGCCGTCAGCAGATGGGGCGTCGTAGACAAATAGTAGGCACTGTCTCCCGGGCTTAATTCAAAGTGGTCGTCACCGATATCCAGCACTACTTTGCCTTGCAGC
Source organism: Desulfobacteraceae bacterium (assembly GCA_050118795.1). Classification (GTDB taxonomy): domain Bacteria; phylum Desulfobacterota; class Desulfobacteria; order Desulfobacterales; family Desulfosarcinaceae; genus JARRKU01. Next base: position 1,898 of record JASFKE010000107.1, read on the forward strand.
ACGTAGATAAACTCATCGCCTTCGTGCACCGAGCGCTCTTCGTCGGGCAGGGCTTCCAGCTCCACGATCAGCGGCTCCATGTGGCGCCCTTTGACTTCAGGCGCCAGGCTCATGTAAGTGTAGGCCGCCCTCTGGCCCTTTTTGGTGGTTGATCGTGTAATCTCTTTACGTTCGTTTTGCCGGGTGACCACATAGAGGTTTTCTCCCTCGGTGCTGATCAGCCGTTGCAAGGCGCTGTCCAGCGCTTTGCTGAGTTTGATCATGGTGCCCAGCTGGGGGCAGACGCCGCCGCTCTCAATATTTTTGAGCATCTCTTGATCGAAACCGGTGAGCTGGGATAGTTGGGCGATGGAGAGCCCCTTTTTCTCCCTGATCTGTTGAATACGCCGACCGATCTGCTCGCAGGGTGCTTCAGAGCCATTTTCAATTTTGCCGGTGAGATCTTCAAAATAGTCGACGTTAATGGGCGGTGTGGCGTGGTTGCCGGCCATGGCCCTCTCCTTGTCTTTGGTGGTTTGCAGCCGGGATGAGGCCCGGCGTTTCGGCTTACACGATGCTGTCCGATTACTATGGGGGATCAAGGCTGCAAGTGCTCCGGCAGCCGGGCTTCACCGTCCCACTCCCCGGGCAGATTCTGGTCCGGCGCCTCCCCCATTTTCTCTTTGATCTGTTTGAGCCCGGGGCGGGCGAACTTGGGATGCCCTTGTGTTAAAGTGCGCCCATTGATCGCCGCCTCCGAACGGAGTCGATGGCCCACGGTCCGTTCCAATTGCCGGCCGAGCCATAGGATCCGATCCACATCATAGCCATGGTCGATCCCCATCTCATCGATCTGCACCAGCAGATCTTCTATGCAGATCAGCCCGACGTAGCGCGGGTCATCGTAATAGTACTCTCCGGTTCCTTTGACCGGACAGTCATCCAAGAAGTTGGCCGGCTGTCCCCCCAACCCTCCCAGGGTGGCTTCATAGTGGGTGATACCGGCTTGCAGGGTGGCCAATACGGAGGCAGCCGCCACCCTTTTGGTCTCATGAAAGTGTGCGATATGCACGCTGGTGTCGGGAATGGTATCCAAAATCATTGAGAAGTAACGGTAGACTTCGGGCGCGCTTGCGCTGCCGTCGTGGTCGGCGTGTTCGACATCATCGGCCCCGATTTCAAACCAGCGTTTGGTGAACTCAACGGCATCCGCAAGTCGGGTGGCGCCGCCGATGGGACTTCCCCAGATAGTACTGACGGTGCCGCACATCTTGATACCGGCATCATGGCACTTTTGTATGCAGCGTTGGGCCTCTTTCCAGTAATTGGGCAAGGTGGTGCCCGAGTTGGCGAAATGGTGCTCTTCTTCCGTGGAGACCATCATGAGGATGCGGTCCGGGCCAACGCCCTGCTCACGGAGCCTGATAGCCCGATCCACAGCGGGTTCGCGGATGGTGATGGCGGTCAAAACAACTTCGTCGCTGTTGATCCCTTTGCGGGCGCAGCGCTCTTTGAAGCGGTCGCTGCGCAAATGGGCCAGCAGCTCTTCGGCATCACTGAATTGCGGCATCAGGTAGGGGTTGCCCAGGTTGGTGACCTCGATGTTGCGGCATCCGGCAAAAATCAACTCTTCCAGATAGAATTTTTTGGCGCGGGTCGAGATAAATTTTTCAAGATGCTGAAATCCGTCACGCACGGTAATATCGCCGATGGTGACCTTCTTGGGCATTCTGGGAAAGATCTTCCAGTAGTCATATTCTGTCATGGTACTCTCCTCAGCTTTCTTCTTCTCTTTGTTTATACCATCCTTTTTATGCTGCTATTGGGTTTATCGACCTTTATAAACCGGTTTGCGCTTCTCTTTAAAGGCTTGCAGACCCTCCAGGCGATCTTCGGTGGGAATACAGACGGCATACGCTTGTGATTCGATGGCAAGGCCTTCGGCCAGACTGGTTTCCACTCCACGTTTGATGGCGTATTTGGCCTGTTGGACGGCAACGGGGCCGCCGGCGCCGATCTCCAGGGCCATCTTTCGGCTTTCGGTCGAAAGTCTATCCGCCGTATAGACATGATTGACCAATCCAATGGCCAGCGCCTGCCGGGCATCGATCCGCCGGCCGGTCAGAATCAGCTCTAAAGCCTTGCCTTTTCCCACGATCCTGGGCAAGCGCTGGGTGCCACCGGCCCCGGGAATGATCCCAAGACGGGTTTCGGTCAATCCCACCACGGCCGAATCCGCTGCCAGGCGAATATCAGCGGCCATGGCCAACTCCAACCCCCCGCCAAAGGCCGAACCGTTAACCGCGGCAATCACCGGCAGTTTGAAATTCTCGATGGCGGTCATAAGGGCGCCCAGATCCTTTAAAAAGGTTTCGACCTCTTCGGGGCTCATGCCGGCGCGCTCTTTAAGATCCGCCCCCGCGCAAAAAGCTTTTTCCCCGGCGCCGGTGAGGATAAGCACCCGGGCTTCGGGCGTATCCGCCACTACCTTCAGCGTGGCTTGCAAATCATTCACAAGGGTCCGGCTGATGGCGTTTCTCACCTCGGGCCGATCGAGGGTCAATGTGGCGACCCCCTCCTCCAGGGCATATGAAATTGTCTCTGTGTTCAAGGCGCACCTCTTTTTTTAACATCCAATGTAGCGCGATATGACCAACCTTTGGACCTCCGAAGTCCCCTCGCCGATCTCGAGCAATTTGTGGTCGCGGTAAAACCGCTCCACGGCATACTCTTTCATCAAACCGTACCCGCCGTGAATTTGAACAGCATGGTTGGCAACCCTTCCCATAAGTTCCGAGCAGTAAAGTTTGGCCATGGCGGCCTCTTTGGCAAACGGCCGCTTGCGGTCCCGCAGCCAGCACGCCTTGTAGAGCAGGTTGCGGCCACATTCGATTTCCGTGGCGCTATCGGCCAATTTGAAGGCGATGGCCTGAAATTTGGATATGGGTTGGCCAAACTGCTCCCGACCCTGGGCGTATTTAAGGGCCAGTTCATATGCCCCTACGGCGCCACCCAATCCCATGGCGCCAATGGAGAGTCGTCCGCCATCCAGGGTTTGCAGCATTTGATGGAACCCATCCCCCTTCTCACCCAGCATGTTCTGCTCGGGCACCACAACATCATCGAAGAAGAGCTCCGCAGTATTGGATGACCGCCACATCATCTTGTCTTTCATCTCCACGGCTTTGAATCCTTTGGTTCCGCTCTCCACCAAAAAGCAGGTGTACTCGGGTTTGCCGTTGGGCCGCTGCCCTGTGACAGCCTGCACTGTTACCCCGGTGGTGATGTCGGCGGCTGCGTTGGTGATAAAGATCTTCGAGCCGTTGATAATCCAGTTGTCGCCCTCTTTTTTCGCTGTGGTTTTACTGCCGCCGGCATCCGATCCGGCGGTGGGCTCGGTCAATCCGAAACCCCACAAACCTTTGCCCTGGCACAATGCCGGCAGATATCTCTTTTTTTGCGACGCTGTGCCAAAGTAATATATCGGCCCGATGCCCAGTGAATTTCCGGCCGCAATGGTGGCGGCCTGGGATCCGTCAATACGCGCAATCTCTTCCACGGCAATAATATAGGAGAGATAATCCATCTCCTGGCCACCATAGGCTTCACCTGCGAACATACCGAAAAGTCCGATTTCACCCATCTTGCGAGTCAAATCGGATGAGAAGAGCTCCTTTTTGTCCAACTCCGCTGCAACCGGAGCGATCTCTTTTTCGGCAAATCGCCGAACTTCCCGGCGAATCATCTCCTGTTCCTTCGTAAGATCGAAATCCAATGGAACCCCCTTTTTTGGAAAGTACGCTCATAGGCATCCCGAAGTCTGGCAAGCTGGAAAATAAGCTTAGGACAACCGCCGCAGTTCGCTGCCGGCGATGAAAGTCTCCTTTTGGCGATTCGGATAAAAAGCGGCATGACTGCGCACAGTCACGCCTATTCGAAACTCCACACTCTGTTGGTCTAACAAAGTTTTTCGGAGTTCGACCATTGTTCGGATGGCAACAAGTTGATTCAAGCCATTTTTATTTCACCCCATCGCTGCAAAAGTCTTTAGGACGTCAGATTTGCCATCTTTATTGATGCAACTATGGGGTTTATATGCAGTCCCTAAAATCCGCTGGGCCTCCCGTTACGCAACGGCCCCCCCCTGGCGGTGGTCCACAAAAGACAACCGTCCCCGGATCCCGGTACGGTGAAAATGTCCAGGCCATGATCAAATGTTTGCACTAGAATTTCAAGCTGCCCATCACCATCCAAGTCCGCGATGGTGGGGGCCGCAGGAGCGCCATTTCCGTTGTTGTTGTGGCCGGGATCGGGCAATGGCATATCGTGGAGCGCGGTGCCGTCCGCCGCTAAAATCACCAGCCGCCCTGAATCCGGGGTGTCTGGATCGCCGTAGGTGGTAAAGACGATCTCGGGCGAGCCGTCCTGGTTCAGATCGGCGGCCGTCGGCTCGGAGGCATATATGACGGCTTGGCCGTGGGTATAGTTATAGCGCCACAACAGCAGGCCGTAGGCATCGAAACCATGCATGCAGCCGTCGTTGAGCGAGACCACGATTTCGGGCAGGTCGTCACCTTGTATGTTGATGGTCATGGGCGCGGGAATACCGACGGGGGGATACCCTCCGTCCACCTGGATGGGCCATCCGCCCCGGGGCAATATCTCCCACCCCGGCAACCGCATGGCGCTGCGCTGACCGTCGCCATGGGAGCCCTCAAGCGCCATGATGCCATAAGCCTGGGTAACATAGGGCACCTCCAGCTCCAGGTTGGGGACCCCCACCACTTCGTTGCGGCCATCTCCATTGAGATCCACGACATTGGGGGGCGATGCGCTCCACTGCAGCCACTCCCGGAAACTGGGGTGGGGCCACTCGCCCTGGTGAAGTGAGTAGTGGTTCCGCTCCACATCGGGGTCCGCCCATCGAATAAACTGCCCCCATGTCAGCGGCTTGTCGAGATAATCGGAATCCCGGTTGGAAAAAAAACCGGAGGCGTCGATACCTTCGCCGTCGTGGTCAAAGGCCTGGATGTGGTGGTTGTCATAGGTGACGATAATTTCCTGCTGGGGATCATCATCGATATTGCCGATTCCCACGTTTAGCCCATAACAACCGAACCCAGTGTGGCCGGCGCCGTTTCGATCGGCATCCCCGCCCTGGCCGCTGCGGTTGTTGTATCTCGGCCAGGCTTGAAAGGGTGTCCCGGCGGGTTGGTAGACAGTGCCGTGGCTGTTGAGGACAAAAACCTGGGCGCCGCCGTCGGCGCTCTTTTGGGTTTGGGTGGTGGTGACCACGATTTCTACGGTGCCGTCGCCATCCAGGTCTGCGGCCGCCATGCCTCTGACCTCAGGGGAGTACCCCGCCGTTGTGGTGTCAAAGGGCCAGCCGCTTTTCAGCTGCAACCTGTTGCGCCATTCGTAAACATAGACCTCGTGTTTTTGACCGCAGGCGATCTCTAAAGTGCCGTCCCCATCCAGATCCGTCACCACATGGGGGGCATAGATGCGGCCGCCGTTTCCCGCCGCACTGTCCAGGATATTGCCTTGGGCATCATAGACATAGAGGGTGTAATATGCGGCCACCACCTCTTTGGCACCGTCACCGTTGAGATCAACCGCAACGGGCGAGGCGTACCAACCGGTTTGTCCGGGGATGTTTCTTACAAAAACAGGGGACTGAACATCCCCGCCCGTGGTCCCGGTTTTACATACGGGATTGGTTTCACCACCGGTGATGGCTGAGGTGAAAACCGGGAAATCGGCTTCGGTGTTTGGGGTGCTGCTGCCTGGGTCACAACCCAAACTGGCCAGCAGGAAAAAGGTGATTCCGATCCAGACGCCAAAGGTCCCAAGGAGATGCTCAATGTCTGACCTCATTGGTAATCCGGGTTTGGGATGTGTCATCGGTTGCTCTCCATCATAGCAAAGTAGGGTACATGACGCCTGCGCAATGGACTTGCCGACCGCCGGCCGGGCTAAATTAAAGTACCGTTGTAGAAGGGGGTATTGTGCACAAATAGGAATGTCAGCGCAGTGGCGTAGAGTGAGCCAAGTATGTGGTCGAACTGGAAAAATAATAGTAATATATACCCCGATTTGTCTTAGCTTTCCATATCTTCTTGCTTTTGGCAATGGAAAGAAGCTCTTTTTGAGCTTTTTTGCACTTAGTCTGTGCTCTTTTAAGCTTTACCCTTTGAGACCGGCGCAAATTATCGACTATCCACTTCTGATTTGGGTTTCGATTTGGGTCCATATATCCGAAAAACCAATTATTTCATTGACATATTTCCGAACAAGCGGTATCCACAAATGTCTCTTTGCAAGAGCAAAATATCAAATCAATTCAAAAAACGGCACAGAATTTTTTTAAAGTCCTATTTTCGCATTTCATGCTCACTGGTGATGCCAATAATATAAAAAATTAGGTATTTCAGTTGCCAACAAGTGTCATGGATCTGCGGTTTTGCCACAATGGATGAAGCCTTGTAGTTGTTCACCGAATATGGATCAACAAGTGCTCTGGGATCATATGATGTCAATGATGATGGAATTCCGAATCTGCAAAAGGAGTTAGAGATGCGACCAAAGAAATTATGTCTTCACTCAGTCCTGTTTTATTTTATTTTCACTGGTTTGAGTTTATCTCCCGCCCATTGTGATTCATTGGATCACGCCATTGGGGGTGGTTTCGGCCTGCCGTACGGTGGCGTCGGGGTTAACTATGAACTGGGGGTCAATGAATTCATCGCGCCTACTTTTGGTGTGGGATTGGTGCCGGATAATTTGGGATGGAATGCGGGTGTGCGGGCTTACTACCCCGGGCGGGATTACATAGTGCGGGGCCGGTTGACACTCTTGTACGGCACCAACGTCATCCTTGAGAAAGAGGGCGTCTCCGGAGGCGACGAGGAGACGGACACCGGGCTCTCATTGGGCGTCGGTGTGGATTGGCGGTTTGGCGAAGATTGGGGGGTAAGTGCCGATCTGTTTGTGGCCGATACGGACACCCCCCGGGGTTATGAGAAGGTGGATAACGATATCTTCATGGCATTGGGCGTCAGCTATCACTGGTAACGGCACGACGCTTTACCTGTGACCCCATAATGATGATCAACATGCCGATGGTCACCACCAGGACGATGGAGACGCCTCCCAGGGAGGGGTAGGCCCATGTGATGCCATACAATTTTTCAATGGCTTCCACCCCTTTGACGGCCAGGGCGCCCACGCCGAAGGTGAGGACGAACTTCATGCCGAATGCCGAGTGTCGCCATCTAGAGGGCGTCAAACGCGATAGCAACGTGTTTTCAATGGGCTGCATGCCAAGCAGGAAGAAGAAATAGATCAATGCCAGGATCACCAGGGGCAGGTCGGCGGCCCCTGCCATCATAAAGGCTGCCGGTATGGTGATCAGGTGGAAAACGAGATAGCTGT
>JASFKE010000108.1:0-9278 GCA_050118795.1 Desulfobacteraceae bacterium
TTCAAATAAACCATAACGTTTACGTTTAAAATGCCAACGATGCGTAATCGGCTTGTATCCACGATTTCTCCATACGGACAGCACAATTCGCAGAATGAGCTTTATAATTTTTAACCGAATTATGATCTAAATTTAATATTTTTCAAACATCCAACAGGTATGATTTAAAATTTTGCTGATATAGGAAATTAATGGTTTATTTGTTAGACAAGCCCCGTCCGTGCTGCTAATGTAAAATGATGTTGTACTCAGTTTTAACTTACCTGACTGGGCCTGAACTGGTCGCCAATTGGGTCAATTTTATTAAAGGAAAGGAATTGAGGTGAAATATGCGTATTTTGGGTAGCAGCTTAAGTGTAGGCAGCATTGCCATGGGAGCCGGCGTGGTGTTGCTGGCACCGGTGGTTATCCCTGTGGTTGGTGCGATTTTAAAACCCGCGGCCAAAGCCGTCATCAAGGGCGGAATCATGGCTTATGAGGGCGCCAAATTATCCCTTGCAGAAACCAAAGAGACAATAGAAGACCTGACCGCGGAAGCCAAATCAGAAATCCAACAGGACGTTCAGAAATAAGGTTGTGCTGTAACCACAGATCATTAGGTACTGTTCGTACCGGGGGAAAGGTTTGCCTGTATGATGCCGCCGGCCGTGGTTTCACACATAACAGATAAGCGCATGCGTCTTAAAATTTCATCGCGGAGGGGGGACGCTTCATTTTTCGATCTACTGAATAAGAAAATCACGGCGGCGTTTCCTTCTCTGACGGTGCAGGTCAACGCGATTACAGGAAGCCTTCTCTTAACAGGCGCCCACGTAGATCCGGACGGCATTACGTATTTTGGACGCACGGAGAAGTTATTTGAAGTGGTGTCGGAGCCAAGCAAAAACGCTATGGCCCTCTCCATACCGGCCTCCATGCAAGCAGCCAATCATCGGATCGGTCAGATAACCGGAGGCCGGGTGGATCTCCCGGGCGCACTGTTCATTTCCCTGGTGATATTCGGCGTCATTGAGTTAATGCGGGGAAATTGGCGAACACCTCCCTGGTATACGGCTTTCTGGTATGCGTTCGGGCTCTACTCAAAATCTCTATTAGAACATCCGTTCGCTGCACCGGAATCCGATATTGACGGTGACTAAGAATTTATTTGGCCTGCTGGTAAGCGGTTGAATACGGAGACGAATTCCTCTGTTACTTCGGCACAAAACACCCCTTTAATGTTACCACATAAGAACAATCAAAATAAATACAATCAAAGGATGGCTCCATGGCCTTGATTGAAGTAATTCATCAGTCGGTAACCGGCCGGACCCGCTTCCGGGTGAACTGCATAAAAAAAAATCCGCTTAAGAAACGGTTTCTCGAACAGCAACTGACTCTTCAGGCGGCCATCTCAAAAATATCAGCCAGTGAGCTCACCGGCAATGTCCTGGTCTCCTATAACACCGGCAACACCCCTGCAACCATTGCTCTGTTGATCGAGAAAACCTTGACCCAGTATGATTCGGAGAAGGCGCAACCCGGCAAGCGCCAGGCCATTTTAACCGAAACCATTGCAGCGACCAATAGCCGCAAGCGAAAGACCGCGCCAAAACAGGCGCCACCGGCGCAATGGACCTCATCGTGGCACCAAATAAAGCCAAAAGATGTTCTCGGGTTCATGGGAACCCGCGCCAAAAAAGGGCTAAAATACAAACACGCCCATGCCCGGCTAAAACAGAACGGACCGAACCGGCTGCCTCAGTCGGAACCGCGCACCGGTATGGAAATCTTTCTGGACCAGTTTAATCAACTGCCAGTATATCTTCTGGCTGCGGCTGCGGGGGTGTCGCTGGTCACCGGTGGTATTCTGGATGCCGCTATTATCCTGGGGGTAGTGGCAGCCAATGCCGTCATCGGCTACGCCACCGAGAGCAAGGCTGAAAGTACCATCTGCTCTCTGAAGCAGTTGGTACGCCCCGGGGCTGAAGTGATTCGCAGCGGCGCTATTCAACAGATCCCGGCTGAAGAGGTGGTACTGGGGGATTTGTTGGTGCTCAAACCCGGCATGTATGTGGCGGCTGATTGCCGCATTATCAAGGCGTCCCATCTCAGTATCGATGAATCGATGCTCACAGGAGAGAGCATGCCGGTGCTCAAACATTCCCGGGCTATCAAGCGTGAAAACTTGGCACTGGGCGACCGCCGCAACATGGCATATATGGGAACCCTGGTCACCGGCGGCCAGGGTCTTGCCATTGCGACGGCCACAGGACCCTGGACCGAGATCGGTCGGCTTCAAATTATGTTGAACGACACTAAAGCCCCTGAGACCCCCATAGAGCGACAACTGGGCAGGTTGGGCGACCAGTTGGTCATCATATGCATGGGGATCTGCAGCGCGGTCTTTATCATCGGCCTTTTTCGCGGGTATGGTCTGCTGCGCATGATGCGGATGGCCATATCATTGGCCGCGGCGGCCGTACCAGAAGGCTTGCCGGCAGCAGCCACCATTAACTTCGCCATGGGCATCAACCGCATGCGCAAGCACAAGGTATTGATCCGCCACCTGCAGGCGGTGGAAACCCTGGGTGCGGTTCAAGTGGTATGCCTTGACAAGACCGGCACCTTGACCCAAAACCGGATGATGGTGCAGCAAGTTTTCGTCGGTATGGAGCGTCTGCATCTTAACCAAAACACCCTGGAAAGAGCGTCAGGATCAGCGGTGGATATAATCAACCGCCATGATATACAGCAGCTTGCGGCCGGATGTGTATTGTGCAATGAAACCAAACTGAATGGACGCAAAGCAGACGGCAGCCGCGATTTGAGCGGATCATCCACGGAAAAGGCGCTGGTCCACCTGGCCCTGGCCACGGGGTTGCACCTGGAGGAATTTCTTGATTCCCACCGACTCCTGAAAATGGCCCACCGCTCAGAAAGCCGACTCTTCATGAGCACCTTGCACCAGATGAAAGACAAGAGAAAAGTGCTCTCCCTCAAGGGGAGCCCCCCAGAGGTTCTGGCCATGTGTGACCGGCAGCGGATCGACGGAAAAACGATACCTTTGACCGAAGCTGACCGAGTGGCCATCGAAACGGAAAATGAGCGCATGGCCGGCGAGGCGTTGCGGGTATTGGGTTTTGCCTACCGGACCTTCGAGGCAGATGAAAAAGGCGATTTGGAAAACGGGCTGATTTGGGTAGGCCTGGTGGGGATGTCCGATCCCGTGCGTCCGGCAGTGGCCGATCTGATCAAAGTATTCCACCAGGCAGGTGTGGAGACGGTCATGATCACCGGTGATCAAAATACCACCGCTTATGCAGTTGCCAAAGAGCTGGATCTCGCCGGCGGTGCACCCCTTGAGATTCTCGACTCTTCGCAGTTTTCCGCCGTGGGAGATGACGCCATGCAGGCCCTGGCCCTTAAGGCCAATGTCTATTCCCGTGTCAGCCCTGCCCATAAACTCAAGATTGTTCAGGCCTTGCAGGCGGCCGGTAAAACCGTGGCAATGACCGGCGACGGCATCAACGACGGACCGGCGCTGAAAGCGGCCGATATCGGTATCGCCATGGGCCGCTCCGGTACGGATGTCGCACGGGATGTCGCTGACATTATCCTGGAAGATGATCAACTCGAAATCCTGACCCTGGCATTGGGCGACGGCCGCACCATTCACGGCAATATTCGCAAGTCCGTCCATTTTTTTCTGGCCACCAATATCAGTGAAATATTGCTGATGTTCGCAGCCATGGTTCTGGGGGTGGGGCCTCCGCTCACCGTAATGCAGCTGCTCTGGATCAATCTTATCTCAGACATTTTTCCGGGCCTGGCGCTGGCCATGGAGCCTCCCGAGCCCGATGTGATGGCCCGTCCTCCCCGAGACGGAGATGCGCCGCTGTTCAGCCACAGGGATTTCAAACAGATGGTCCGGGAGTCGGCTGCTATCACCGGCGGCGCCATGGCGGCCTACGGATACGGGCTGTCCCGGTACGGGCTGGGGCCCCAATCCAGCGCTTTGGCCTTCCAGAGCCTGACCATCGGGCAGTTGCTGCACGCTTTTAGTTGCCGCTCGGACCGTAATTTCATCGTCGATGGAGCAAAGCCCTCCAATCCCATCCTGACCGTCGCACTGTGTTGCTCACTGGCCCTGCAAGGGCTTACCATGTTTTTTCCCCCCCTGCGCAGCCTTTTAGGATTGGGCCGGGTGCGCGCCACAGATTTAGCCGTTATCGCCTCAACGGCCATCGCCCCGCTGCTGGTCAATGAAATCGCAAAAAGCGGCAAAGGAGCCCCACCATGATGCAGGATGTCATGTATACCTCCGAATCGGTCACCGAAGGGCATCCTGACAAGCTATGTGATCAAATCAGCGATGCCATCGTGGACCATCTTTTATCCCGGGACCCCCAGGCCAGGGTCCGCGCCGAATGCGCCGTCTCCAGGGCCATTGTGTTCATCGCCGCCCGCTTTGCTTCCGAAGCCAACATCGATTTCACCCGTCTGGCCCGCAAGGTGATTGGGCGCATCGGATATGACCACCCTGATTTCAATCCGCAGTCCTGCAGCATATTGACCAGCCCCCGGGTGCTGCCCATGGCGGACGCCGACCGGTTCGACGAGATGGAGATGCCTGATGACGCCATGGATACAGTCACCGCAGACAACCAGGTGACCGTCTTTGGGTTTGCATGCAACCACACCGCTGCACTGATGCCTTTGCCCATCTCCCTGGCACATGGCATCGCCCGCCGCCTCTCCAAAGCCCGCAGGGATCGGAATTTTGCTTTTCTGATGCCCGACGCAAAAGTGCAAGTCGGAATTGAATTCAAAAACCGAACGCCCAGTCGGGTTTATAGTGTGACCATGGATGTGCACCTGCGCGACACCAAATTACCCCGTTACAGTCGCATGGTGGAGGCAATTACCCGTGAGGTGATTGAACCGGTGATCTTGGCCGAACAAATCCAGTTCGATGCCGGAACGCACATCCTGATCAATCCCAATGGGGCCTATGCCGGTGGTCCCATGAACCATTCCGGACTCACCGGACGGAAAAACGCCGTAGATACTTACGGCGAGTATTCCCGTCACAGCGGCAAAGCCCTCAGCGGTAAAGATCCTTTACGAATCGATCGGACGGGTGCCTATGCCGCCCGTTACGCGGCCAAAAACATCGTTGCCGCCGGTTTGGCCGATGAATGCGAGGTGATTCTCAGTTATGCTGCCGGTCAAGCGCATCCTGTGTCACTCATCGCCCAAACCAATGGTACCGGCCGTGTGGATGACCGCCGCTTGACCCGACTGCTGCAAACCCATTTCGACTTCAGGCCGGCCTCAATTTTAAAGCGGTTTCGGCTTCGGCAACTTTCCAGTGAGAGGCCCGCCGGCTTCTATCAGCATTTGGCGGCATATGGACATTTTGGACGTGAAGATCTCGACTTGCCATGGGAAAAGACGGAAATGGCTGAAAGATTACGTTCGAAAGCAAGCTAGATCAGGTGTCTGAAACATTGCGAAATGCATACACAAAGGAGGTTGTACAATGAACTGGTTCACCACCTCGGCACTTGTGATCGGATTGTTGATTTGGTTTTCTCGAAAAGGGAGCCGGAAAGAAAAGATCGCCACAATCTCCCGTAGACAAACCATAGCGCAGAAGGAAGCAAAACTATCGGCGATCATGGCTTCAGGGGATGTGGAAAAAATGGCGGCGGCATTGAATGATATCCCTGATCCGTTGTCACGCCATCATTTGATAAGCGCAATGGTCATAGGCGTCTACCCCAAGCGCAAGGATGCCGCCGCCCGGAATCAACTCTATGCTTACGGAGATGTTTATTTAGATGAGTTTGATGGGATGGCGCCGGCCATCAAGGCGCATGCCGCTCCAGAAAAGATGGATATTCCCGTGTTCAAGTGCCTCTGCATCGCTATGGAAGAGGATCAACGCTATGACGATGCCTTGGATATTTGCCGACGAGCGTTGGATTGGCATCTGGATGACGGGACCAAAACCGGTTATCAGGGCAGGATGTTGCGTATAGAAAAGAAGCGAGCCGCCCGTAAACAACATTTAACGTCCTAAAACGGCTGACCGTGAAAAGACGGATTAAATAAAAGCCGCCAGCAGAGGAAATCCGCTGGATTCCAATGCCTTGCTAACAGCATAACCGAAGATGGCGCGGCTGAACTTTGAAACGGCTTTGTCGGAGGCCCGCCGGATTTTCTCGTCGCAGGTAATCGCCCGTGAGCCATCGAACAACTCCTTGTCTTTCAATAGAACGAGAAGTTCATCCTTGTCGGTAAAGCACGGATCAAATGTAACCAATACGCTACCGGTCAGATGATTGACCTTGATGTGATCGACGCCGTAAATATCGAGCAGACAGTTCACCTTCGCTGCTTTGGCGGCATCTCTCCGAATTTCCGGTATGCGTACCCTCAATCGACCTGGAACATAATGAACGTAATACTCCATCGCTGTACTCCATCTGGAACGTTTCCCATATCCTTTCTAATAGCTGATATTCTAAATCTTAAATACTAGATCATTGTTAGCAAAGGGTAAGAAATTGGTTTGGAGGAACAAGACGCGTTTATGAGCATGGATAAAAGGATATCTGACGCCTACAACCCATTTTTATTGTCGATACTGCTCAAGTATCTCCAGAACAACGGATTCGATCCCTTTGCTATGGCTGGTATTTTTATGGAAGAGCGGATAAAATGCATAAAATCGCCCAGCACTTCAACATAGTTCTCAATCCTGTTTCGCTGACTGCTGGGCATCGAAATTGATTTTACCAGCAAACGCTCGGAAGCGGTGACCTCCATATGGGTCAAGTGCATCACTTCCCAGGTTGGTTTTCCATGAATCTTGCTGAAAAAGGCCTCGGGATTAAAAGTTTCAGAGATCATTTCTGAACTGGTGAGTTCAAACTCCGCTTCATGGACTTTGATGTAGGTTTTGCATTGCGGGTAATCGCTGCACCGAAACCGTATGTAATCAGAGTGTTTCATATAGCTGTACATGGGTTTGTTGCATTCGGGGCAGAGCGGTTTGCTAGTGATGTGTATATTTTGGGGATGGGCCACAAATTGCCGTTCACAAAGGAGACAAATGTAGCGTTGTTTTTTACCGGGAGTGAAGCCGTATCGGTATATCGCATCGCAGTGGCATTCGGGGCAATGGATCTTCATCGTCGCCTATTCCATCAATAGATAATGTTATCAGGCTTAAATATAGATATATTGTTAGAATTTTATGAGTTTCCTATTTAAAAGCCGAACTTTTTTTATAAAGACCACTAAAAATATAATGTAGGGGGGATGTACCCTAAAGCCCTAAAATGACCCCGATCTGATGAAAACTATTAGTGTTGAAGGTTCGCCGATTCAAGATCTGCATTTTGCAGTTCAGCCTTTTCAATCGCAGTACACTGAAGATTGGCGCCTGTTATAATACCCCACCATGGCGACAAAAAAATCCCATATCTATAAAGACCGCGATCGGGCGTTGCGCACCACCGTATCTTTAGACAATTGCGTTTGGCAGCTGCTCTTCTTAAAGCTTGGGATCGCACCGGACAGAGCCATAAAGCCGTCCTGCAACGGTTGCAGGCCACCCTGGACGAAGATGAGCATCCGGATCGTGTGAATACCAGCCAGTGGCTTCAGCAAAACGCTGTTTTGGAGATAACGGATTAAAAAAATGTAGCTCGTCTTAGGCCTAAGGTCCATGCGCAGCAATATCGGCACCACGTCAGGAAGATTGAGCAAATAGGCGACCTTCAACGCAGTACTTTATGTGTCATGTTAACAGGTTATGTAACGAGATTAAATCTTAATCGAAATATAATCTAATTTGAACCATGCTTTGCTAAAGATTTCACGAAAGATCATCCCTAAGAACCAAATCCACCTGGATATTGGAAGCTTTGTATTTTTAAAGTTAATTACCTCAAAAAAACAATCAAATCTTAACAGTTGCCGTGACAGGCAAAACAAAAAAGGAGTGTTTTTCAGATGAAATCCTGGAATATATATCAAGTAAAAAACGAACTCATGCAACATCTGGGTGATCTTACCCAAAATTCTAACGATGTCTTAGAAAGATGCGCTAAAACATCAGATAACTTTTCTGATACTCTCGACAAAGCCAATTTTCATTCCGAAATGGATTTCACCTTCTCTAGACTCCTTAGAGATGGGTCCAACAGGGAAAATATTTTAAGAGCTTTGCAGAAAATAGACGAAGGCAGTTATGGGATATGTGAGGTGTGCGAAGAAGAAATATCGAGTAAACGCTTAAAAGCCATTCCTTACGCAAGGCACTGTATTACCTGCCAAACTCTCTTGGAATATGAGGAGGCATTGGTAAGGCCTTAATTGGCTTAACCAAAACATAATGGTAATTGATTCTAACAGCTCCTATCAAGACAGAGGAAAGGCTATGAAAATAAAATTTAAATGCACTAACAGCTCCTGCTGTAATAGCAACACTAAAGAGCATCAGCTTGTTTTACCGGTTGAAGTGGTCATGGATGAAAAGAACATGGCCGTTATGTTTTGCCCCAAATGCAAGCGGAAATTAATT
The DNA here is from genome assembly GCA_050118795.1 of Desulfobacteraceae bacterium. Classification (GTDB taxonomy): domain Bacteria; phylum Desulfobacterota; class Desulfobacteria; order Desulfobacterales; family Desulfosarcinaceae; genus JARRKU01. The sequence continues at coordinate 8,579 of JASFKE010000108.1, forward strand.
CGGACTGAATAGGTAATACATATTCTCGTCAATGTATTCTATTCAAAGTTCAAGAGCGCCTCTCAGGCAGTGCTGACCAATGATTTTGCTGCCTTTTCGTTGTTATTTCTATAGATTGGAAGTTTCAATATGAGGGCGCCTTCCGATGTACCGATCCCATAGGCACACCACCTCGGCCTAATTCCTTACACGCCGTCGCTTAGCAAGGAAAAACGGATCTGAGCCTCGGCCTCAGGCCCTGCTCCCGCTCGCCTTCCGGCGTAGCGAGTAGCCTACCTCCGGCAATCCTGCTCGATGGGAGCGGCGGGATGGTGTTACTCGGAGTGATAATCCTGCTTTTGGCCTCATGGTGCATCTGCGGATGCACCGTGGGGAGACTGTCACTCCCACTTAGGAAAATAGGGGAAATAGGGACAGAAATAGGGACAGAGTGATCAGCGACTTTTATAATACCCGCGCGGAAAAATAAAATTGTCGTTGATCAGACAGAGGGAAAATAGAGCAATAGAGGTACTATATTGTTTTTATGTTGTCGCGCCGTTTTTTGCACCTTTTACCGCATTGCGGACAAGGGGCATACTCTTGCTCCAATAACCCGGCGTACTTTTGCTCGATCAGGGCCTGAAAACAGGCGCCAAAAAACTTCTGTTTCGTTTCGGCAAACAGTTGGCTGAGCTCCATCACCGTGGGCTCTTTACCG
>JASFKE010000109.1:0-9222 GCA_050118795.1 Desulfobacteraceae bacterium
GACCATCTCCAGGGCAGCCTTGATTTTTTTGAACCCGATCCCCAACTCCAAACCGACGGCAATACTGGCCAAAGCATTGGACACATTGTGCTCTCCGGGCATATTCAAGGTAATCTTGCCCAACACCCGGCCATGGTGGGCGACATTGAATTTGCTGGTCAGGCCTTTGCAAACCACATCCATGGCTTGCAGGTCGGCCTGTGGACTGGTGCCGTATGTGACAAAGCGCCGCCTGATCTTTGGGATCAAATCCTGGACGGCTTCGTTGTCCAAACATAGGATGGCCAGGCCGTAAAACGGAATTCGATCAATGAAATTTAAAAAAACCTCCTTGATCGCATCCAGGTCTTTATAAAAATCGAGATGCTCACGATCGATATTGGTCACAACGGCAAGGGCGGGCGAATATTTCAAAAATGAGCCATCGCTCTCATCAGCCTCGGCCACAATATAGTCCCCCTGCCCTAAAACGGCGTTGGAGCCGATGCCCTTCAATTTGCCGCCGATCACCACGGTGGGATCCAGCCCTCCGGCACCCAGCACCGATGCCACCAAAGAGGTGGTTGATGTTTTACCGTGGGCACCGGCAATGGCGATGCTGTATTTGAGGCGCATCAACTCCGCCAGCATCTCGGCCCTCGGGATCACCGGCACTGACTGGTGCAAAGCGGCCTCCACTTCAGGATTGGTGTCATCGATGGCCGACGAAACCACCACCACATCGGCGCCTTCGATCTGCTCAGCGGCGTGCCCTTCATATATGGTGCCACCCAGACTTTCCAGGCGGCGGGTGATGTCGGAGTGCATTAAATCGGACCCTGAGACGTTATAGTTCAAATTGAGCAATAGCTCGGCAATACCGCTCATGCCGATACCGCCGATACCGACGAAGTGAATATGATATTTTTTTTGATACATTGGCGCTCTTTATTTCGTTAAAATGTCATAAATGTCATTGACGATGGCACTTGCGGCATCGGGCCGTCCCAGGGCACGCGCCTTGGCGGCCATCTCGATCAATAGAACCCGGTTGTCTTTAAACCCCTTGATTAATTGCGCAACTGCCATGCCATTCAATTCCTCCTGTCGAATCATCTCGGCGGCGCCGGAATCCGCCAGTGCCTCGGCATTTCGGGTTTGATGGTCATCGGCAGCAAATGGAAATGGTACAAAAACAGCCGCCTTGCCCAGCACGGTGATCTCTGCAACGGTTGTGGCGCCGGCCCGGCATATGATGACATCCGCCTTTTTATACTGTTCGGCCATATCGCTGAAGAATGGGCTCACAAGTGCATTCAAACCCAATTGGGTGTATGCCGCCCGGATAGCAGCTTCATCTTCGGGGCCGGTCTGGTGAACAAACTCTATGCCATCCATCTCTTTGAACTCATGCAGTGCATCCGCCACCGCCTGATTGATGGCATGGGCGCCTTGACTGCCGCCCACAATCAGGACCGTGAAACTCTTTTTTGAGGCCGGCTCATCCGGACAGTTTGCCAAAGAGAGAATTTCATCCCTCACGGGATTACCGCTCACTTTTATCTTGGCGGCATCGAAATAGGATCGACTCTCCTCAAACGAAAGATAGATGCGATGTGCCAACCGGCCTAATATCCGATTGGTCACCCCCGGCAATTGATTTTGTTCATGCAGCACCGTCACCGTACCGCCCAGTGCGGCGGCGGTGGCCACAGGCCCTGCAGAATACCCGCCGACACTCAATACCACATCGGCCTGAAAATCTTTAAGGATGCGATATGCGCTCCAAATCGCACCGGGAATCTTTAAGGCCGCCTTGAATTGCGTCCACCCTCCACGGCCTTTGATGCCTTCTATGGAGATGGCTCTCTGGTGCCATCCCAATTCCGACAGCACTTTTTTTTCCAGGGGACGCCCGGCGTTGACAAACAAGACGGTGTTTTCAGGATGCCTTGATTTAAACGCCTGAGCGATGGCAATTCCCGGGAAGAGATGCCCCCCGGTGCCGCCTCCGGCCACGACCATGCGGTAACCGCATTCAGAGGCAATATTATCCACGTTTTTTTGCATGCCGCGCCCCAATATTCATCAAAATACCAATGCTTGCCATATTCAACAGCAAGGAGGTCCCCCCATAGCTGAGAAACGGCAATGTCAACCCTTTGGTGGGCAACAAGCCCAATGCGACGCCCATATTGATCGATACCTGGAGCCCGATAGCGGTTGTAATACCCGCCGCCACCAACATTCCGAAATTGTCCTGGCAACGGCAAGCAATGCTGGTACCTCGCCAAATCACCACGGCATAGAGCCATAAAATAAATAGTACGCCCCAGAATCCCAACTCCTCACCAATCACTGCGAAGATAAAATCCGTGTGAGGTTCCGGAAGATAAAAAAGCTTCTGGTACCCTTTGCCGATGCCGGCTCCCCACAATCCTCCCGTCCCAAATGCCATCAGGGAATGGATGATCTGGTAGCCTTCAGCGGCAGGGTATTGCCAAGGATCGAGAAAACTGATCAACCGTTTGGTACGGTATGCGGCGTTGGTCATCAGAAAATAAGCCAACGGTAATATCAATATGAGCGCAGACAATAAATGCCGGACAGGTACGCCGCCTATGAACATCATGATCCACACCAAAGTCCCGAAGATCACTACCGATCCAAAATCGGGCTGAAACAATAAAGGGATGGAAAACACAATAAGTAACAGCACGTGTGGAACAAAACCAATACTGAAACATTGCAGCGCATCCTGCTTCTTGCTCAAAGAGTAGGCCATAAAAACGATTAGCGCCAGCCGGGCCACCTCCACCGGCTGGAAGGTCACAGGCCCAATATGCAGCCACCGTAAGGATCCGCCGGCGGACAAACCCAGACCGGAAGCCTGAACTGCGACCAGAAGTCCTAAAGCCATAAACAGAATAGGATAGGTCAAAGCGCGATAAATTCGAAAAGGAATGTGGCTGAAGGCCACCAGAGCGATGATCCCCAAAAGAGAGAATGCCGCCTGTTTTTTTAAAAAATAAAAGTCGGAGCCATATTTTTTCAGAGCCAAAGCAGAACTGGCGCTATAGACCATCACGATGCCGATGCCCACAAGGAACAGGACAGCAAACAACAGTTTCACATCGTATGTAAGGGTCGATGTGATGGTATTGGGCCCCTTATTGGTCACGTTAACGCCTCCACCATGCGGCGAAATTGATCTCCGCGCTCCGCGTAACTGCCAAACATATCAAAGCTGGCGCACGCCGGTGACAACAACACTGTCTCGCCGGCCCGGGCGGTATCATAAGCCATCTGAACGGCCTGGGCCATATCGACTGCTTTTGCGCAACCCTGTTTGGGGGCGCCGCCCAGGGCCTCAATAATTTCATCTCCGGCTTCGCCGATGACAACCAGTTTTTTAACATGCTTATGCACATGCTGGTGCAGTGATCTAAAATCATACCCCTTGTTGCGCCCGCCCATGATGAGCACAACCGGACGGCTGAAGCACTCCAGGGCTCGCATCACTGCATCCACGTTGGTCGCCTTGGAGTCATTTACAAAGGTTACGTCATTTACGGCGCCTACCGGCTCAAGACGATGGGGCATGGACTGGAAGGCATCGATGGCTTTCTGTACACCTTCAACCGTGGCACCGGCGGCCAATGCCGCCAAACTTGCAGCCGCAATATTCTCACGATTATGCGGACCGATGAGAGGCGTATTTTCTATATCGATGCACCCCTTGACCATTTCAGGTACGCAAATAACCACTTGCTTGGGGGTGATGATGGCGCCCTGGCCGGGATGGGGCTTATCAGGCGGTTCTGCGCAAAAATTCAGGACCGTGCTCTTTATCGCCTTGCATTGCGCCATCACCAACTTGTCGTTAGCGTTGCAAACGGCAAAATCCGAACTGTGCTGGTTTTCAAACAAACGCCCCTTGGATGCAGCGTATGCCGACAGATCGGGATAGCGGTCCAGGTGGTCCGGCGAGATATTGAGCATTACCGCCACATGTGGCCGAAAGGTGTCGATGGTGTCGAGTTGAAAACTACTGATTTCCGCCACAATAACATCCAAATCTGCGTTGCGATCCGCAATTTCGATTAACGGATTGCCAATATTGCCCCCCACGAAGACCTTCAGGCCGGATGCCGCCAGCATATTGCCCAAAAGCTCGGTGGTGGTCGTCTTGCCATTGGTGCCCGACACGGCCACAATGGGGGTATCGATAAATCGCGCGGCCAGTTCAACCTCGCCGATGACTTGAACACCGTTGGACCTGGCCTCTTGCAAAGGGGTGATCGTATGCGGAACGCCGGGGCTGATCACAATTAAATCGGCCTGCTGGAAGGTCGTTGGCCGGTGGCGGCCCAACTCCAATTCCACCCCCAATTGCCGGGCCTCGACGGCAAAGGCACCCAAAATCTCCTCTGTGGCTTTATCCGTCAAAGTGACACGGGCGCCTTTTGCTTTTAGAAAGCGCGCCACAGCCATTCCTGAACGGGCCAGCCCGACAACCACGATATGTTTGCCATCTATATCCATATTCCATCCGGTCAGTTCTTCAATTGTAGATCCCATCGGTTTAGAAAAAACTTACATTTCGATCACTGTGCCGCCACACCGACGCCGTACCCGACACATTGCAAAGAAAATCGCACAATCCCCTACCGAAGTTTAAGCGTACTCATCGATATCAAGGCCAAAGCGATGGCGATGATCCAGAACCGCACGATAACTTTGGGTTCGGGCCACCCTTTCAATTCAAAATGGTGGTGCAGCGGCGCCATTCGAAATATGCGTTTACCTTTGGTCATCTTGAAAAAACCCACCTGAAAGATAACCGACAAGGCTTCCATGACGAAAAGGCCGCCGACCAGGGCCAGGAGTATCTCCTGTTTGGTAATAACGGCCACTGTTCCCAAACTGCCCCCCAAAGAAAGCGATCCCACATCCCCCATGAATACCTGGGCCGGATAGGCATTAAACCAGAGGAATCCCATGCCTGCACCTACCAATGCACCGCAAAAAACAGCGATCTCTCCACTGCGCGAGACATAGTTGATCTGCAAATACTCTGCGATCCTTACGTGGCCGGACACATATGCAAATATCATATAGGCAACCGCTGCAATGATCACAGGCCCTATGGCCAACCCATCCAGACCGTCGGTCAGGTTTACCGCATTAGATGCGCCCACGATGACAAAGGCTGCGAACAATACATACCACCAGCCCAAATCCGGAGCGATTTGTTTAAAAAACGGAACGGTCACCTGGGTCGTGAAATCAGGACTCAAGAGCACCAGATATCCGGTTAGCAGTGCCAGCAATGTTTGAAGTACCAATTTGCCTTTGCCGGTCAGCCCTTTACTTCGTTTTTTGACCTGCATCAGGTAATCATCAGCGAATCCGATGCCGCCGAAACCCAGCAACACCAGCAGGACAATCCAAATGAAAAAATTGGACAAGTCAGCCCAAAGCAAGGTGGACAGTGCGACAGAGAATATAATCAACGCACCGCCCATGGTCGGCGTGCCGGCTTTCTGGTGGTGGGCCTGGGGACCATCTTCGCGGATATACTGCCCCACTTGCATATATTGTAGTTTTCGAATCACCCAAGGTCCGAATATAAAACAAATTAAAAAAGCAGTTAAACTGGCATAGATAGTGCGAAACGTAATATACCGAAATACGTTGAAGGCAGATATCGATGTGTGCAACGGATAGAGAAAGTGGTAGATCATTTTCGGGTCTCGCTTTAGCAGTCTTTGAATTCTAATACTTTTTTGCCATGCGGCCTTATGCCGCTGTGAGCAATGGGCCCGGCTCACCTTGTAAAATCTGATTGCTGTAATGTACCGGTTGACCATTGTCTTCTAAAAACGGAAAATCGAACCTGCAAGCATCGAGCAATCGCTGATTGATGTGTTGTTGCCCGTCTTTTTTCCCGGCGAGCGTCAGATAGTAATTATTGCCGTTAATCCGCTTGTATACCACCCGTGCGTCTTTACATCCCGGCAGATCAACATTGCGTAAATAGCCAGATCGAATTGCCTGGCCATTTTGACCTTCCAGACACCGGACCAGCTCGACCATTTCGTCAGCAGCGCACTGATCGTTGAGCTTCAATTTCAACAGCTGGGCTAAAATCATTGTGCTCATGCGCCGCAGGGCCGTGCGCCGGACACCGAGCACTTGCAGTGCAAAGTCTTCCAACTCTTTACGCGAAAAAGAAATAGTGTTCATAACGTCGGACTCCTTGTTATCATCGCTCTATTTATTTTCGGCAGCATTACCCCAGTCGGTAATGGCTCGCACCACCGTCTCCATCTTCATTCCCCGGGAGCCTTTGACCAACACCCAATCCTCCGGCCCAAGTTGCTGCTCCAAATCCGAAATGATCTCTTCTTTTCCGGCTGCCAGCAATTGGCCCGTGGGCATGCCGCTTTGCCGAGCTCCCGAAATCAGTTCTGACGCGTGATCGCCGTGTGCATATAACTTGACAACGCCAATCTTTCCAGCCGCAACACCGACTTGACGATGCAGTTGCCCGGCCTGGTCTCCCAACTCGAGCATGTCGCCCAACACCACAAAGCAGCGACCGCTCTTGCGCAACGCCGATAGCGTTTGAAACGCCGCCGCCATGGAGGCGGGATTGGCATTATAGGTGTCATCGATAATCTTGACGCCCATGGCCGTTTCGATCACTTGAAGCCGTCCGCTTTCCGGTGTGAAAGACTCCAATCCCTGTTGAATTTGCCGGGCGCCCACACCTGACAAGTGACCTGCGGCGGCCGCTGCAAGCGCATTGGATACCATGAAGCGACCCGAGGTTTTCAGCTGCACCGGGACACGGGCGTCTGGTAAAATTAAGGTAAAAGCAATGCCGTCAGCCGACTCGACAATCGATTCGGCGCTGATATCCGCCCGGGGTGAGATACCGAAGCAAACCGCCTGGCAAGAAGCCCGGGCTGCCAGGGCCGAGACATAATCATCATCTTTGTTCAGAATGACATAGCCCTTTGGATCGATGTGGGGCAGCAGCTCTCCCTTGGCCCTGGCCACGCCGTCCAAACTGCCCAAAAACTCAAGGTGGGCAGGCCCGACATTGGTGATCATGCCCATGGTGGGCTTACAGATAGCGCCCAACCGATCCATCTCCCCGAAATGGTTGATTCCCAATTCCAGAACAGCGGCCTGATGGGTTCGATCCAATTTAAGCAGGGTCAAAGGCAATCCGATTTCATTATTCAAATTACCTTCAGTGACCAAGGTTTCGTATCGCCGGGCCATCACTGCGGCCGCCATTTGGCGTGTGGTGGTTTTTCCACTGGAGCCGGTAATGGCCAATACCGGGATATCCAATCGCTCTCTGGCAAATGCGGCCAAAGCACCCAATGCCCGGGTGGTATCCGGCACGGTTACACACGCCACGCCCTCGGCTTTCCATCGGCCATGATGCATGGGTCGTTGGGTCTGTTCTTCTATCACGATCCCTTTGACCCCATGATCGACGACCTGAGAAATAAAGTCATGGGCATCGTGGTGAACACCACGGATGGCCACAAATAGCGCTTCAGGATCTATGTTTCGCGAATCAATCCCTACGCTTTGAAAGCATTGACCCGCGCCTCCGTATAAATATCTTCCGCCGGTGGCGGTCAATACCTCTTTTATGCACCAATTCATCGTAAACCCGCCAAGGCTGCCTGTGCTTCCAAACGGTCGTCAAAAGGCTGTTTCCGGGTTCCGATCACCTGATATGGCTCATGCCCTTTTCCGGCAATCAATATGGTGTCGCCCGGCCGCGATACAGACAAGGCCGCACCAATGGCTTGTCGCCGATCGACAATCGCAACACATCCTCTGCCTTTGAACCCCTGCTGCAGATCCTCCAGCGTATATTGTAAATTGCACTGGCTACGAACACCGTCCAAGATCTCATCGACTATCTTTTCGGGCGACTCCGTGCGCGGGTTGTCCGAAGTGACCACCACCAGATCGCTGAGCCGCCCCGCGATGGCCCCCATCTTGGGCCGCTTGTCCCGGTCGCGATCCCCTCCACAGCCAAAAACACAGATGATGCGATCAGCAGTGAGCGCCCTTAACGCCAGCAGAGAATTTTCCAGGGCGTCCGGTGTGTGGGCATAGTCGACATAAACAAATCGTCGCTGGGTGTTGGGGATCCGCTCCAATCGGCCCGATACACACTCAAGGGACTCCACACCGGCAATAATGGTTTCCGGGGGGATCTCCAGCGCGATTGCGACGCCGATGGCATTGAGAATGTTCTCCAGGTTATGACGCCCCACCAAGGGGGAGAGAATCTGCAGTTCACCCTGGGGGGAGCTGATACGAGCCTGAATACCGTTGAGGTCAAACTGGGCCGCGAGGGTATTCAGGTCATTGTCCATACCTTCACCGCAAGAGATAAACGGCAGAGCGATCTCCCGTGCCAATATACGCCCTTTGTCAACGGCGACATTAAGCACGGCGCGGTGCCGGGTCCTGCCCGTCGAGGCCGGCAGCAACTCCATGAACAACTTGCGTTTACATGCCCAGTAGTGCTCCATACTTTTATGATAATCGAGATGATCCTGGGTAAAATTGGTGAAAACCGCCAGATCGAACTGGCACTGATGAACCCGGTACAGGTCCAGAGCATGGGATGAAACCTCCATCACCACATGGGTTACTCCGGCACCGCGCATATCAAACAAAATACGTTGGAGGTCGATAGACTCCGGAGTGGTGACGGGATTATCAAAAACCTTTCCGCCATAACGGTAGTTGATGGTACCGATAACACCGACCGAAAAGCCGGCCGCTTGAAGTATGCTTTCAATCAAGTAAGAAGTGGTGGTTTTACCATTGGTTCCGGTAATACCGATGACCAGCATCTCACCGGATGGATGGCCGTAATAGGCCGCCGACAATTGGGCGAGTGCTTTGCGGGAATTTCCAACGATCACAGTGGCCACATCGACATTGGCCGGCTTTTCGCACACAATGGCGCAGGCGCCTTGTACGGCTGCCTGGTCGATATAGTCATGCCCATCGGCGGTAAATCCCTTGATGGCGACAAACACGTCCCCCGCCGTGACCTCCTGGGCCCGACATGTGATGGTATTGATCTTGGGATTGCACGTACGTTGGGAATCGGATCCATCACTACCGATCGTCATCCGGCCGGTACTGCTTATCAATTCATCCAGTTTCATCTGGAAATCTTCACCTCTC
>JASFKE010000110.1:0-9195 GCA_050118795.1 Desulfobacteraceae bacterium
CAGATCGTGGTAACCATCACTTCGACGAGCGACAACGCGTAGAAAGAGATTGATCTTAGCGGGTGCTTGGATTTCCATGGGTTCAACAAATAATTCCCCAAGATTGGGCAAAACAACCCCATTGTTAGGTACGTCTACAAGAGACATCCGCCGGTGCATATCAAGACATGCGCCGGTGGATATAAAGCCGTAAGACGGACACAAAGACAAGCAGGGCAGGGGTATTATTTCCTGCCTGCGCCCTTACATCACATCCATCGATTCGCTAACCGGTCTCTTTTACGTACAGCATTCGCAACTCATAGAGAATATTTTTTAAAATATTCGCCTCATCATCGGTTAGATTGCCGCTGGTCTTTTTCTCGAGCATCCCCAAGATATCGATGGTCTGCTTGGCAAGGGGGATATTTTTGGTTTTTTGGCCACTGCTCGGATCCTCGATCAAACCCAGCTGAACCAGGGCGGAAGAGTTAATCGACAATACAAATGTGGAAAAGTCGATTTTGGGAAGGGTGTAGCTTTGCTCCTGCCCCGTCGACTTATCGGTTGTTTTGGAATTGTCTTTGGTCTCGTTTGACATTTGCACTCCTATCTACCAGCAGGGGTTGGGGGTTAAAACTCCAATGGAGTTACCGTTTTGACAGTTTTCAGGCCGCGCAGCTCTTCGACCACCTCGGCGGGGATGGGCGTATCGGTGCAGAGAAAGATGATGTTGCGCTGCCCTCCTTCTTCCTGACCGACCTGCATGCGGGCGATATTGATCTTTCGTTTGCCCAAAGTGGTACCGATTTCACCAATGGAGCCCGGAATGTCGAGGTTATAAATCAATGCCATGTGCCCCAATGGTATCATCTCCAGCCGGAACGTGTTAATGCGAACAATCCGAATATCATTCTTTCCAAAGACAGTGCCGGCCACCAGATTCTCACCTTCGGTGGTCACCACCTTCACCCTTACCAATTGCGCATATTCTTGATGGTCCGCAATGGTGGTCTCGGTTACTTTGATGCCGCGGTCGTTGGCTATGAAATGTGCATTTACAAAATTCACAAGGTCTTGAACCATGGGCGTCAGCAACCCCTTTAACAGCGCCGTGGTCACCGGAGAGAGGTCGATTCCTTTAAAATTACCGTAATATTCCACCACAACCTCTTTGGGCGCCCCGCTGATCAGTTGGGCCTGCAAGGCCCCCACCATTTCAGCCAATTTAATGTACGGCCCCACCTTTTCCAGTGCTTCGCCGGTCACGGATGGCACATTGACGGCATTGATAATCGTGCCGCTGTTGAGATATTGAATGATTTGATCGGCCACCATAACGGCCACATTGGTCTGGGCCTCCTTGGTTGAAGCACCCAGATGCGGCGTACAGATGACCTGATCCAGGCTTAACAACGGGTTGTCACAGGAAGGCGGTTCGGACTCAAACACATCCAAAGCGGCTTTGGCCACCTTTCCCGATACCAGTCCATCATACAGGTCGGCCTCGTTCACAATCCCGCCCCGGGCGCAATTGACAATCATGACGCCATCTTTCATCTGGCCGAATGCCTCTTTGTTGAGCAGATTCCGGGTCGTCTTCATTATAGGTACGTGAACGCTGATGTAGTCGGCCTGGGGATACAACTCCTCCAGAGTTACAGATTCATAGCCGTCGTTTTGGATTTTTTCAGGGGTGACAAACGGATCGTAAATAATCACCCGCATTTTTAATCCACGGGCTCTGTCGGCGACAATCGATCCGATCTTCCCGTAGCCGATAATCCCCAGTGTTTTTTTGTAGACCTCGCGGCCCTGGAGTTTCTTTTTATCCCAACGGCCATCTTTCATCGTTGCTGTGCCGGCGGGAATATTGCGCGTCAGTGACATCATCATGGCAATGGCATGCTCGGCCGTGGTGATCACATTTCCGGTGGGGGTATTCATCACCACCACACCGCGCTTGGTAGCCGCGGGAATATCGACATTGTCCAAACCGATTCCGGCGCGCCCCACCACTTTCAGATTGGTGGCCGATTGCAGCAGGTCTTCGGTCACCTTCGTGGCGCTGCGGATGACCAAACCATCATATTGGCCGATGATCTCTTTGAGCTCTTCAGGCGCCATGCCGGTTTTGACGTCCACCTCGATACCTTCAGCCTCCTCGAACATTTGAATTCCAATTTCACCCAGATTGTCACTGACAAGAACCTTCATTTTCGCTTCCCTTCGTCAAATTATGTAGATGATCTCATTATCATCCGGCGTCCGGCGGGGGGTAACACCATTGTCATACAGAAATGTCACGCCATATTAATGAATTAAAAACGGACATTCAACCCCAAACTCCCATCGATTTCAAGTAAAAGAACCCATGGATGCATTTTTTTCAACGATCGCTCACCATAACCGGCACAGGCGTGCCGCATCGTGCCTTGATTAATTCAAGGTGCTTTGTTATTTTCAAATAACCTCTCATAACCCCATAACTGCAACAATTTTTTTAAGGTTCGGTATGATCATCACAGAAATCCTGGAGCGCAACGCACGCATGTATGGAGATGAGATCGCATTGGTTGAGCGGGATCCGGCCAACAGCAAACGAAGCGATCTGACATGGCATGCATTTAACCATCAAACCAACCAGCTGGCCCAAGCCCTTGCCGCCTTGGGGGTCGCCAAAGGCGACCGCGTGGTTCACCTCATGATGAACTGCATTGAATGGCTGCCGGCATATTTCGGTATATTGCGCACCGGCGCATTGGCGGTACCGCTGAATTTTCGCTTTGTGGCATCCACCATCCTGCGGTGCATCGCCCTGGCAGAGGCCAAGGTGATGATTTTCGGGCCTGAGTTCATTGACCGCATCACACAGATCAAAGACGACCTGGACTCGCATGTGGAAAACTACATTTACGTGGGCCCGGAATCGACCCGTCCTGAATATGCCCAAAGCTACCTGGAGATCATAGCGCAATACGACCCTGTCAAACCCCAGGTTGAAATTGAGATCACCGACCCGGCAGGCCTATATTTTACGTCGGGAACCACCGGCACGCCCAAGGCTACTTTGCTGACGCACCGAAATCTCGAATCCGCCTGTATCACCGAAAACCATCACCACCAACAGAACCACGACGATACTTTCCTTTGCATTCCCCCACTCTATCATACCGGTGCCAAGATGCACTGGTTCGGCAGTTTTATCGTGGGAGGCCGGACCGTCATCCTGAAAGGTGTCGAACCACGCTGGATTCTGGAGGCTGTTTCACAAGAACGGGTAACCATCGTATGGCTGCTGGTTCCCTGGGCTTTGGATATTCTTTTTGCCATTGAAAGCGGCGATGTCAAACTCAAAAATTTCGACCTCGACCGATGGCGGCTGATGCACATTGGGGCACAGCCGGTACCGCCCAGTCTGGTGAAAGAGTGGCTCAAAATTTTTCCACACCACCAATACGACACCAACTACGGCCTGACCGAAGCCACCGGACCCGGGTGCGTCCACCTGGGGATTGAAAACACCCACAAAGTGGGTGCCATCGGCATTCCCGGATTTGACTGGGAGATTCAGATTGTAGATGACCGGCACAATCCGTTGCCGGCAGGCAAGCCGGGAGAACTGGTTGTCAAAGGCCCCGGAGTGATGCGGGAATATTATAAAAACCCCGATGCCACCGCCGAAACCCTTCAAGACGGCTGGCTCTACACAGGCGATATTGCCAAAGTCGATGAGGAAGGATTTATATGGCTGGTGGACCGCAAAAAAGATGTCATCATCACCGGCGGCGAGAATGTCTACCCCGTTGAAATCGAGGATTTCCTGCAGGCCCATTCCGCTATTCAGGATGTTGCGGTTATCGGGCTGCCCAGCCTGCGTTTAGGCGAAATGGCCACTGCCATCATCGAACTCAAAGAGGGAAAGGCGCTGACCAAAGATGAGGTGCGTGAATTCTGCAAGCCATTGGCCCGGTATAAACGGCCCCGCAAGATTTTCTTCGACAAAGTGCCGCGCAATCCCACCGGAAAAATCGAAAAACCCAAACTGCGAAAAAAATATACCGGTTCCATAGAGAGCTTTAAGATAGAGTAGGATTCGGTTAAGGTCTTGTATATAAGCACCCCATTGCCGGCAGCGCGGCAATGGGGTGCTTATATTTTATCAGCTCCAATGAGATGATGTCTATTTTTTATCCTCTTTGACCTCTTCGAAATCGGCGTCCACTACATCGTCGTCCGCATTGGGTGCGGCGCCACCGGCTTGCTGGGCGCCGGCTTCAGCTCCCGGGGCGCCTTGCTCTTGAGAGGTTTGCTGGTACATGGCTTCTGCCAGTTTGTGCGACGCCTGGGTCAGGGCTTCGCTTTTGGATTTAATCGCTTCGACATCCTCACCGTCTATCACCTGCTTCAAATCCGCTATGGCCGCCTCCACATTGCTACGGGTATCGGCTTCCACTTTTTCACCCAATTCTTTCATGGATTTTTCAGTGGCGTAAATCAAACTATCCGCATGATTGCGAGCTTCTATCAACTCTTTTTTCTTTTTATCTTCTTCCGCATTCAGTTCGGCATCTTTGATGGCAGAATCGATCTCTTCCTGGGTTAAGCCGCTGGAGGCCGTAATCTGAATCGATTGCTCTTTGCCGGTGGCGGTGTCTTTGGCCGATACATTCACGATACCGTTGGCATCGATGTCGAAGGTCACCTCAATTTGAGGAACGCCCCGAGGCGCCGGGGGAATGCCTACCAACTCAAAACGCCCAAGGGTTTTGTTGCCGGACGCCATTTCGCGCTCACCCTGCAGGACATGAATGGAAACCGCCGGCTGGTTATCAGCTGCAGTGGAGAACACCTGGCTCTTTCGCGTAGGGATGGTGGTGTTTTTTTCGATGAGCCGGGTCATCACGCTGCCCAGGGTTTCGATGCCCAAGGACAGCGGTGTCACATCCAGCAGCAGAACGTCTTTGACATCGCCTTTAAGGACCCCCCCCTGAATGGCGGCGCCAACGGCAACAACTTCATCGGGATTGACCCCTTTGTGGGGCTCTTTGCCGAAGATTTTTTTGACACGTTCCTGAACCGCCGGCATACGGGTCATGCCCCCCACCAGAATAACCTCATTGATATCCGAGGGGCTCAAGCCGGCGTCCTTCAATGCCGTTCTGCAGGGGACTTCGAGTTTGTCCAAAAGATCTGCAACAATGGTCTCCAGCTTGGCCCGGGTAATTTTGATGTTCAGATGTTTCGGCCCGCTGGCGTCTGCCGTGATAAAGGGCAGGTTCACGTCCGTCTCCATGGAGGTGGACAGCTCCATTTTGGCTTTTTCAGCAGCCTCTTTTAAACGCTGAAGGGCCATTTTATCGGTACGCAAATCAATGCCCTGGTCTTTCTGGAACTCGGTAGCCAGGTAATCGATCAGTCTCAAGTCGAAATCCTCACCGCCCAAGTGGGTATCGCCGTTGGTTGCCTTTACCTCGAATACCCCTTCACCAATCTCCAAAACCGAGATATCGAAGGTACCGCCGCCGAGGTCAAAAACGGCAATTTTCTCTTCGCTGCGCTTATCCAAACCGTACGCCAAGGATGCGGCGGTGGGCTCGTTGATGATGCGCAATACATTCAGACCGGCGATTTTTCCAGCATCTTTGGTTGCCTGGCGTTGGCTGTCGTTAAAATAGGCCGGCACGGTAATGACGGCATCCGTAACCGGTTCCCCCAAATAATCCTCGGCGTATTTCTTGATGAAAGAGAGCGTAAAAGAGGAGATTTCGGCCGGGCTGTTCAATTTGCCGCGCAAATCGATGCGAACATCGCCATTATCCGCCCGCTTGATATGGTAAGGCAGTATTTGGATATCGTTCTGAACCACATCCGAATCATATTTGCGGCCAATGAGACGCTTCACGCCGAAAACCGTATACTCCGGGTTGGTAATTGCCTGACGCTTGGCGGTTTGCCCTACCAACCGCTCGCCACTTTCAGTTACGGCCACCACCGATGGGGTGGTTCGTCCACCGTCCGGATTGGTAATGACCTTAGCATCACCACCATCCATGATCGCCACACAAGAGTTGGTGGTTCCCAAATCAATTCCAATAATCTTACCCATTTCAATTCCTCCTTGGAGTGACGGCTCTGTCAGGTTTTGCATTCCGAGGGTTCGTTTTGGTACGCTTGAGCAAGGCCGTCAAATAATTTGCTTTCTAATTATATGTTTTGCTATTTATAAAAACATTTAGCGCTTGATTATGCTGCTATCCCTCATCGCTTTTTGCCTTGGAAACGACCACCATGGCCGGTCGCAACAAACGGTCATGCAAAACGTACCCTTTTTGCATTTCACGGATTACCGTATTGGCCGGCTCTTGTTCTGTCTCTTCTTGCATCATGGCTTGGTGAAAATTCGGATCGAACGGCTCCCCGATGGCTTTGATCGGCTTCACATTGTGGCGCTCTAAAATCTTTTCAACCTCATTGAGGGTCAAACGAACACCCTCTAATAGAGGATCGTCGTCAGCGCCGTTTTGTCGAGCAGATTCTATGGCCCTGTCCAAATTGTCCACCACAAACAACAGCTCTTTGAATAGCTTTTCATTGGCGTACCGGACCACATCCCTCATCTCGCGGGTGGTCCTCTTTTTGTAGTTATCAAACTCTGCAGACGCTCTTAAAAGGCGATCATAATACTCTTGTGCTTTATCCTCGGCCGCCTTCAGCTTTGCCTCCGGATCATCTTCTGGTAACGTCTTGTCATCCGCTTCGCTGTCAAGTTCCGATTCGCTGTCGCGTTCCGATGCCTCGACGCCATCATCTGTTTTTGCTTGTTCCTCAGAGTGATCCTGATCATCATCCCCCTGAATATCCACTTGAACTTTTTCGCTCATTCCTGGTTTTACTCCTGCTTATCTTTAAAAGGTTACCATATTTAGGAATGGTTCTTATTAGTCTGATAATCTTATGAAAATAGGCCTCTCGAAAAATCGATAAGAACATAAGACGACTTGGTATGTTGTCAAGGATGGATAGATTCATTTGATGACAGGGCCCTTGATTTTCGGTTTGGGCGCCGACGTGGCGATAGGTCCGGCCCTGATCGGAATTTATGCGGGAACAAAGGTGGAACCGGGTTGGTTGTGCACCCTCTCTCGAATTGGCATGGGTAATTCAACCTTAGTAATGACCGGGATCAACCGCGACACAGTCTGCATCGCTTATCGCTGCTTCCTTCCGGACCTGACGAGGTTCACGACCGTCTGTTACGCGGCGGCCGATCAGTAAGGCTGAAATACGTTGGCACAACCCTCAAGAGGGAATTCGGTCCCGCATAAAGCGGATTTCGGGAAAAGGGCACCGCTAACTCCCCACCTAGCACAACCGGGGACCGATTATAGAGATGGTGGTAACCGATTTCAAGGATAAAGACTATCTCCCCATAAAAAAAGGGTTCGCGGCAGCGATGTTGCGGCGCTTCACCCTACGGCCCATTGACTTTGGGATCCTTTTTAACACCTATGCACCATTGACAATCTTCGGAACCTGCCGTAGAAGGTCATATAACCTTACACTTATAAACAGTTTGCGCCGCAAAAGCCTTCCACAGCTATGAATCGTCGAAAATCACACTCCCAAAACCGGCCGCCTGAAATCAAACGGGTGGTGCATACCATTGATCGTTTCGGTATGTTCACGCCCAACGATAAGGTGTTGGTGGGGGTCTCCGGAGGGCCGGATTCAACAGCCCTGCTCCACATTTTGGTCGATCTGGCGCCACGGTACAAATTGAACCTTGCAGTGGCCCATCTGAACCATGGGCTCAGACCCGTAAATGCCGATAGAGACGAAGCTTTTGTCAAACGAATGGCCAAAACCTTGAAAATTCCTTTCCATGGGCAGGTGGCAAAGATCCAATCCCGGCAGGGTTCTGTTGAGGAGAAGGCGCGGCAAGCGCGCTATGGGTTTTTTAAAGAGGTAATGCAGCGCCATGGGTACACTAAAATCGCGCTGGGTCATCAAAAAAACGACAACGCTGAAGCCGTTCTCATGCACTTGCTCCGCGGCAGCGGTATCAGGGGTTTGGCCGGTATACCGCCGGTCCGGGATAATATGGTGGTGCGTCCCCTGATTAATTTGAATCGTATTGAAATTATGGCCTATCTGGATGACCGTCACATCCAATTCGTGGAAGATGAAACCAATACCGACACGGCTTATCATCGCAATCGTATACGGCACCACCTGATCCCTATTATTGAAGAGAATTACAACCCCAATATCATAGATACCTTACACCGAACAGCCGACATATGCCGGCAAGAGGACCTGTGGTTCGACCGCCACCTAAAGCCATTGCTGGATGACATCGTGGTACGATCCGAAAGTGAGCGTCTTGAACTCCACCACCGCTTGTTGGCGGATCAGCCCCTGGCTGTTCGACGAAGAGTGGTCCGCCAAGCCCTGGGCCGGTGGCACGGCCATCTTCGTCGAATGGGTGCGCACCACATCGATGCCGTCATGGGGCTGCTCTGCACGGAGGTTGATGGAAAAAAAATCAGCCTGCCCAACGGCATCGAGGCGATCCGCAATGCCGCTCATCTATGTTTTACCCGGCGTGAATCCTTTATGTCTCCAGCCATAGAGGAGCCACAGAAATTTTCTCACATCGTCTCCGGCACCGACAGCCTGCCCCTGACGGTCAACATTCCTGAGGCCGGTTGCCGTATCGCTTTTGATATCGAGGATCACGAAAAGGTGGAACAATGGCCTGCGGGGGACGATACCAATGCCTGGTTTGACCTCGATGATCTGACCTTTCCGCTACAGATCAGAAACTTCAAACCCGGTGATCGAATTAATCCATATGGGATGCAAGGTTCACAAAAAATAAAAAAATTATTCATCGACCGAAAAATCCCCCCAGCCCAGCGGATTAAAATTCCGCTTTTATTGAGCCGCGGTGTCATTGTTTGGATCGCCGGCATACGCCGTAGCAGTCGTGCAATGGTGTCGGATCAAACCCAACGCGTCTTGCGGGTAAGGTTGACATAACACCCATATGTATGACATTCCACCGCAATGGTAAACCTGAAAACCTTGGATAAAACTTGCGAAACCCACTAAACGGCATTATGATATACGTCGTTTGTGCCCGAGATAGACATTAGTCAAGGAGGTAACATCTTTGAACCCATTCTATAAGAATCTAGCGCTGTGGTGCGT
>JASFKE010000111.1:0-9128 GCA_050118795.1 Desulfobacteraceae bacterium
ACAACCTTTGGAGGAGGTCTGAAGGATATGGAAAATCCGCGATGCAAATATCACTATAATGAGAATTAATGAAAATATAACCAAGTATTCCAATTTTGATTTCTTCTTTTTTATTTTGTCCATTTTTCAAAGTCCTCGCAGGGTGTTTCCGATGACCATCAGACTGGAAAGGATCATGGCCATGACCGCAAAAAGCGGCGTAATGACGCCGGTTACCGCCAAGAAGGTGCCCACCAAGTTGTACGAAAAGGCCCATATAAAATTGACCATCACTTTTGTCCGCACCTTTCTTGAAAGATGGATCAGAAACGGAATCATCCTCAGATCGTCACCTAGAAGGTTAACCTTGGCCGATTCTCGGGTGAGCTCGGTGCCGCAGCCCATGGCGATGCCGATATGGGCCGCTTCCAGTGCTGGGGCATCATTAACGCCGTCACCCACCATCGCCGTAATTTTTTGCTTCTCTTCAGCTCGTATCTCTTTGGCTTTATCTGCAGGGAAAAGCCGCCATTTTATGGCGTCGGGCTTGAGCCTGTCCTTGACGCCAAGGGCGCCCTTTTCGTCGTCGCCTGTGAGGATGACCGTCCTGATTCCCAGCTTTTTGATTGTATCAAGGGCCTCAGCAGCGCCCTCTCTCAGCGCCTGACTGAAAATGAATGCACCGGCCACTTTCCCCTCCTCCAACAGGAAAACCATGCCGGAGCTTTCGCCGTCCGGGGATTCTCTTTTCAGCAGCGCCGTCTCCTTGTCTTGGGCCAGAGAGCTTATCCAACGTCTGGAGCCCAGGTGATACTGTTTGCCTTTTACCAACCCCTCGATGCCGAAACCAGGCATGCTCTTTACTTCCATCGCCTCCTCCGGCCTTAGTCCCCGCCTGGCCGTTTCTTCCACCAGCGACTTTGCCAGGGGATGGGTTGAGTGCGAGTCAAGGGCCGCGGCGATTGTCAGCAGTTCATCTTCTCGGCGCCCTTCTCCGGTAATAATGGCATTAATAGCCGGAGTGTCCGTCGTCAATGTTCCGGTTTTGTCAAAAAAGACGGTTTTAACTTTGGCCAGCCCTTCCAGGATATCTGCGCCCATGATGATGGCGCCCTTCTGGGCGGCCCGTCCCAATCCGCGCCAGATGGCCATTGGCGCAGCAATTCCAAAGGCACAGGGGCAGGATATTAGCAAGACGGCCAGCATACGCATAATACCGGTGGAAGGTTCACCCTTGTACGTCCAGTAAGCGAATACCGTGAGACCGATCGTGGCAACTACCGGAATAAACCCGGCCGCCAAACGGTCGCTGATGCGGTTGATGGCCGATGGATTGGCCCTGATTTTCTGCATCAATTTTTCAATTTTCTTGACCAAAAACTCTTCGGCCGGTTTCCTGATTTCCAGGATAAAGGTGCCATCCAGGTTTATGGAGCCGGCGAAAACCTCCATTCCCTCTTTTTTCAGCACCGGTTTGGATTCACCGCTTAAAAACGACTCGTCAACCGAACCTTGGCCCGAGACCACCACGCCGTCAAGGGGTATGCGCTCGCCCGGCCGCAGCAAGACCTTATCACCAACAGCGATATCATCAGCGCTGACACTCTCTTTTACACCGTCGGCTAAAATTCGAATAACCTGGCTGGGTACAAGGGAAGATAACCCCTTGATCGATTCCGAGGCTCGCGCTTTTGCCTTTGAATCAATGTATCGCCCCAAAGTGAATAGGGTCAGGATCATGGTGGCGGTCTCAAAATAGACCTCGCCCACACCGGCAAGGGTTGATTTTACCGATATGGCGAAGGCTGCCACGGCACCAATTAAAATCAGCGCTTCGGTGCCTACTTCCCCGACCCTCAAAGAATCTAATGATGATTTGGCAATGGGTATGCCGAGAACAAGCATGATGGGAATCGAAAAAAAGAGCAGAAGATATTTCAACGCGACGGCAAGCGATGCCGGAATAACGATAGTTGATGAGCTTGCCGCTTCAACATGAAGCGGCATGCTCATAAATAACACATTCATGGAGAGAGCGAGACCCAAACCAAATTTACCAAGCAAAACCTGGCTGATGCCCTCCTCACCGCTGGTGCCGGTTATTTTTTGGATCAGGAAGCAGCCAGTGCAACAAAAATAGGCGTCAACACCGTCTATCTCATAACACCGACTGTTCCTTCTAACCGGCAGGCCACATTGATAGCAGCCTATTGGTTCAAGTTGGGATTTTTCTCCCGTTCGGTCTGCCATATTATCTTATCTGCATCAGGATTTTCAACATTCCACCTGGCATAATCGGGTGCGTGATACTTTATGTAATACGTTGTGATAAAGACGACCGCCACGGTAATGATAAAGGCGACCCACAGATACCCTTTGCCCCCGGAATAATTAAGATACTTGGACACTGGTTGTTGTTTCATATCCGAATTTTCCTTTTTCTTTGAGTTCAGGGTCACAGTCGTCAAAGGACTTTTCCATATTGAGCATGTCAAAAGCGGGTTGTTCAATGTCCCGGAAATGTCCCATGAAAAAGGCCCAGACAAACAGCGCTACAAACCCCAAAGCGACAAAGATGTAATTGATAAATGGCAGGGCAAACCCTGTCATTCCATCTTCTACCAGTTCAACCTTGCTATAAGCAATCATCTTGGCAGTGAAGCTGATACCGCCTGGGAGAATAACCGCAAAGACCATGATAAAAGTAATTATTTTATCTCTTAATGTCATAGAGTACTCCTATTACTTGGCACTTAACCTATAGTTGTCAGGCTTATCCCGATGGCCAAGCCATTGCATATACGCAACCATGCCAAGTCCTTTCTTATTGGGCTTGCCATCCTCATCGAAAAACCAGGGATAGTTGGGCATGGGTGAATCAGGTGTTACACCTCTAGCATTCCTAAAATGGGCGATATGCCAATCATTGGAATGAACGCCGGATTCCCTGGTAAGATCAAGCCCAACCCTTCGGGTACCAAGCAGCTGAGGAAGATGCATGGCGTTCTGGTACTCTGAGGGGTAGGAGACCTTGCCGTAACGCTCCTCCTCCTTGGAGACGGGCCGCACATATTGAGAATGGCAATGCCAGCATGCCTCACCCATATAGACCCTTTTTGCGGTCACAAGGGCATCCATAAAAGCCGCCTCACCATATTCACCGTAATGCGCTTTGAACTCCTGGGGATAATCCCGGGCCAGCATTGCAAATTCAGGGGGAATGTCCTTGGCGATATCTTCCATCTTCTCATAAGGGATATGGCTCATGGAGAGCCACGGAGATACCGCCTGCCAGAAGGTGCCCCAAGCAAACAACCCAAATCCGACAAACAAAAAGAGAACTGCGAAGCGTTCATGTATTGGTCCTTTTCCTTTATTCATCTGACTCATGCGGCACCTCCTGCGTGCTGCAATTTTGAGGTCCCTATGAGCCCTTTACCCTTGTAGACGGTCAGTATCATGTTAATGGCGAAACATACAATACCGCTCCAGATAGAGACACCGGTCAGGGTTCTAATTGCCCAAAAGGGGACGGCGCTTCGGACAACGTCCATAAAGTGAGTCATCCCCCACCAATTGAAGCCCTCTACCAGTCCGGCGGCAAGGAGGTCACCCCACATCACAGCCATACCGATGGCAACAGACCAGAAAGCAAACTCTTCAAGTTTCTTGGAATAAGATTCTTTCCCAAAGACCTTTGGCCACAGATAGGAGAAGAACCCAAGCAGCCAAAACCCGAAGGTGCCGTACATGATGAGATGGGCGTGGCCCGGCACCCAATCGGTGAAATGGATCACCTTCTGGGTGGTGAGCAGAACATGAAAAGCGCACTGCAGACAGGTGATTGCGTAATTGATGGTGCCGACATACATCCAGCGCAGGGGAATACTGCTCTTCAACTTATCTGCATCCCCGCGCAGAGTCATCAGGAAGTTGACGATAACCGTGATAACGGCCAGCTCAAGTACAACCGTACAGATAACGGCGGCGTACTGGGCATACATGGGAATGGGGCTCCACAGGTAGTGATGGACCCCCTGCAGCGGATAAAAGAAGGCCAGCCCCCAGAAACCGAGCAACGAAAGAGCGTGGCTCCAGATAGGCTTTCGGAGTAGAACCGGGACAAAATAGTACATCAGGCCCCAGCCGATGGGGGTAACATAGAGCCCCACCGCGTCATGGATCCAGGTGCCGGTAACCGCCGCACCCGCAACGCCCGGAACAAAGTATTCCGGTATGAAGTTACCCATGAAATAGACCATGATCACCCACACCAGCCCGATAATCAGATACCAATTGGCCGCAAACAGGGGTCGGTCCCTGCCGGCCTTGAAAATGGGCGGAATAAACTGAATCGCCCAGACCACCAGCCAGGCTGTGATGATCGGATCGAGAACCGCGGGTGTCTCACCCCACTCGATCGCTTGAGCCATACCAAAAAACATGATCAACACCACGGTTCCCAGTACCGCGACCTGCAAGGCAATGGCCAAAAACCAACCGACATATTTTTCGTTAAATACCCTGTAACCGCATAGCCTGGGAATCGCCCAGTACAAGCCGGCTGTAAAGCCGTTGGTGATAAACCCATACACGGCACCATTGGTATGAACCATCCGAAGTCTGCCGGGAGAGAGCCAAAACCACTCGGGCAGCGGATTCAGGTTAAGCAACTGCAAGGAATAGACCACGCCCAATGTCAAGACGATGAGCAAATAGAGCACCGCCCAGGCTAGATGAAACTTCACCAGGGCATAATTGACGAGACCGTTGTTTTCGTTTGAGATCATTTTTCACCTCCAAGCTTGCCCATATCGTCAAGGATATATGAGGTGAGATGCCAGCGGTCCTGCTCGTTGAGCAGCTCGCCCCAGGCCACCATCGGCGATCCCCCGACCCCTGCGGTTATCGACATATGAATATCCTCGACTTTCGGGCCCCTTTTAATGGTTCCGTCACTGAAAACGA
The DNA here is from genome assembly GCA_050118795.1 of Desulfobacteraceae bacterium. GTDB lineage: Bacteria > Desulfobacterota > Desulfobacteria > Desulfobacterales > Desulfosarcinaceae > JARRKU01. The sequence continues at coordinate 4,948 of JASFKE010000111.1, forward strand.
CGGGCCGGATGACGTCACTGCACGCCTCTGCACCCTGCCATTGCAGGGAGAAAACCACATCCGGCTGCTCCTGTCTATTTCCGTGGCACATCAGGCATCTCGAGGCAAAGAGCTTTTCACCCTTGCCAACGGAATCCGTTGTGCCGACAAAATCCGGGATGGCGGCCGGCTCATATTTTCGTTGAGCCTGTTCCGTCTCCCACCTCGTGGAAAAGGTTTTGATATAGTCGATCACGCCATTCATCGACGCCTCGTCAAGCAACCTGTAGTTGGGCATGGCCGAGGTCGGCAGCCCATTGGTCAATGTTTGTTTTAGGTCTTCATCGGTGGGCAGGGAATTCCTTTCGGTGGTGCTGAATTTGAACTTGCCCAGCGTGAAATCACGGGGTTTTACAACAAAGTCGTCGGCCACTTCGCCTTTGCCATCGCCTTTGGCGCCATGGCAGCCGACACAGTGCATCTCATATACCGCCTGTCCGTCGACGTCGGCCGCCCAGGCCGATCCGTCTCCCGGTAAAGCCGATACAACTAGAAATGCGGACAACAAGAGCACGGCCGAATTCATCCAAGCTTTCAACAAGCGCCGCTTCTTCATTTTAATTCTCCTTTTTCGTATATCCTCGACATTTCTAACCTATCGGCCCATCAGCTTCAGCGTATGTGAAACCAGATGCCACCTGTCTTCCTCCTTCAGGCTGTCTTCATAAGAGGGCATTCCCGATCCGTCCAGTCCGGTGGAGAAGGTGATGTAAACGGCCTCGGCGGAGGTGCCCCTTTTCAACTCGCCTGTGGTGAAATCAAAGGGAACGATCTTGCGCTCAAAATCATCCTTTAGCTCATTAGATTTGGTGCCGTCGCCTTTTCCGGTCTCACCGTGGCACTCCCAGCACTTCATCTCCTTGTAGACCTGCTCGCCTCTTTTTACCGACGCCGGTTCGCCCACATAATGGGGTTTGGAAATCAGGATGGGATCACAGGGATCCTCCTCTTCCCAGCGCTCTGAGAAGGTCATCACATGAGCCAGGACGTCTGTTGTCTCCCCGGGGGAGAGATCTTCAAAAGAGGGCATAAAAGATGGGGCGATGCCCTTTTTTAAAGTCCCCTCTAGATCCTCTTCCAGCGGCAGGCACCCGGTGGAAGTGGTCCGAAACTTAAAAACACCGGCTGTAAAGTCCCTGGCGTAGGTGACGATCTCCCTGCCGCTCGTCTCCCTTTTGGTGCTGAAGCAGACAAAACCCTTGCTGTCTCCCTGATCGCCATGGCACTCGGCGCAGTTGGCTTGGTACAGCGCTTTACCCTCTGCCTCGCCTGCATCTACGGCCTGAGTATTCACAACAGCAACGCTGATCAACACAAATACAGCTGTCAGACCCACTCGGAGAACCGCCTTGCGTCTCTTATGGAATCTCATTTCACGCTCCTTTCATGGCCGTCTATGGCTTGGCAAAGGTGTGGTCCATGGTCGTTGCCGCTCCCGCTTTGACTTCAACTGTTTTGACGACTTCGCCAAAGCCCTCGTGCCAAACCAGCACCTCATACGTACCCGGCAGGATATCGGTTATCTCAAACTTTCCGTTTTCATCGCTCAGCGCCGCGTAGGGATTCTTGGCGGCAAAGACGTAGGAGCGCATCCATTTGTGGGCATCACACTTGACGCTGTGCATCCCGGTGCGCCGTACCGGCTTTTTAATGGTCATGTCCTGGGTTGGCAGCGCCAGATTGTAGACCGTGCTGCGCTTGCCCTCCATCATCAATCCAAGGGAGGTGTTGTGGAAAAACGGATCGGAGTTGTGGATCACAAACTGCGACCCCTTAAAGGCGATTCCCACCAGGGGTGCAAACTGGCACCCCTTGTTGTCGAGAAATAGATCTTCCTTGGGCATGGCCTTGCCCTTGGCGACCTTTTTAAGGGCCACGACGACGTTTTTCACTCCCAGGTCGGCGGAGATGATGTATTTGTTCATTTTGAATTCAGTGCCGCAGACTTTGACCTCCTCGGGGACCTCGGTCTCGATCTTTTCGGTCGGATCGGCGACCATTTCAGCGGCCTTGATGGTGCCCACTATGGAGCCGCCGTTTGTCACCTCCACCACTTCGTATTTCTTTCGCTTGGCAAGTACGCTTGCCGGCAAAAGAAGGGTTAAAATCAGAACTAACAGTAGCCACCGTTTCATCATGTCCTCCTTTAATTTGAACTGTAAAAAATTTTCATGGTCCCACTGACGCTTACAACATTTTGTCCTCCAATGGGCGCTAATGCGCTTTCTCTTCCTGTCCGGTCAGCCCCATCAGTTTCAAGGTGAAGGAGACCATATTCCAACGCTCTTCTTCAGACAATGAATCTTCATATGAGGGCATCCCGGATCCGTCCAGACCGGTTGTAAACGTCATATAGATATTTTCGGCCGAAGAACCCCTTTTCAGGTTACCGGCCACAAAATTGAAGGGCAGGATCTTTTTGCCCCAGTCATCCACGATTTCGTTGGCTTTAGTTCCATCACCCTTTCCTTCGGCGCCATGGCAGTCGGCACACTTCATGCGCTTGTAGACCTCTTTGCCCTTATCGATGGACTTGGCGCTGCCCACATAAGCGGGTTTTACGGCGATGATCTCATCGCAAAGATCTTCCTCCTCGAACCTCTCCGAAAAGGCCATCACATACTCGGCGACGCCCTGCAAATCCAGGTCACTGATATTTTCCTGGGGTGGCATGAAGGATCTGTCGATTCCGTTTTTAATGATTCGCTGCAGATCTTCGGGGCTCGGCAGACAGCCGGTGGAAGAGTTCCTGAATTTGAAGACTCCGGAGGTAAAATCACGGGGGAAGGTTTCAATCACCCTGCCGTCTTTTTCAGCATAACGGATGATATCCACAAAGCCCTTACCGTCACCTTTTCCGCCGTGACAGATGCGGCAATTGATGTTGTAGTACTGCATTCCCTTTTCCAGCAGTGCTTCGTAGGCGGCGTCGTCATCATCCTGTGCTACGGCAAAAGGAGGCGTTAGCAAGACAATAAGCGCAAGAGCCGAAAACAGAGCCCATCCTTTGAACAGATTCACTTGTATTCCTCCAAAACTGAAATTAATCTGGCGTAAGCGTTCACGGGTTCGGGTGACCTCTCTTTTGCGATCCATGACCGACGAATCCCCTCGAATCCGTGAACGGTTCGGTTTATCATGTTACTGCGTCTTTTTCTTGGCCAGCGTCTTCACATAGGCGACGACGTCCGAAATTTCCTGGTGGTTCAACCCTTCGCCCTCGGGTCCGAATGACGGCATCGGTGTTCCCTGCCTGCCGTGCAGAACCGTTTGAGCCAGAAACTCAGGTTTGAGCACTGTTTGCACCGTCGAATTCCTTAAGTTGATGCCGAGCAATCGACCGCCGCCTTTGCCGTCATCACCGTGGCAAAAGTTACACCGCTGCTCGTACACGGTCTGGCCACGGGCGGGATCACTCTTTTTGCCATTGTAATCAAAGGGCACTGGGATAAAAGAGGGCCTGCTCTCAGAGACAAAGTCGACGATCTGCTCCAGTGCCTCTTTTTTAAGACCGGAGACCGAGGCCTTCCATGCGGTCATCTGGGTCCCGGGACGTCCCTCATCCAAAATAACTTTCAGGGTAAAATCATCGATCAGTCTTAGAAAACCCGGATTGGCAATGGCCGGGATGGTGCGATCCAATACTTCGTCGTAGATGGACTGTTTACCTGTACCGTGGCAACCGGTGCAATACATCTTAAAAAGCGCGTCACCGTCTTTCTCTTTGGTGGGAATATTTTTAATCAATTTATAGTTGGAAGGCATCTCCTCCTTCCTGAGAGTAAAAAGGTGAGTGGTCAGCTGTTCAGCCTCTTCGTCAGTGAGTGACACCTTCATTTCACTGCCCGGCACGATGGCTCGCGGGTCGTCAAAATGCTGCTTTACCCAGTTGTAGGCGGTCCTGTCGCCAATCACATTGGCCATGGGGAAATAGAGCAGGGGCCTGGAGGCAACGCCGTCCAAGGCCGCACCGAGATCGCCGCCCACCCCGTTGAGTTTGTGGCAACCTAGGCAGCCCTTTTCCCTGAAAAGCCGCTCACCTTCGACCACCGTGTGCATGCCTTCCTCCTCCAGCATCTTATAGTCATGGCAGACGGCACATGACGACTGGATATACTTGTGCGGAATGATGGGGTAGTCCC
>JASFKE010000112.1:0-9118 GCA_050118795.1 Desulfobacteraceae bacterium
CGGCAATGAACTGCCTGACCCAGGTGGCATTGACATCCTTTGACACATGGGGTGCACCGCAATAGGCGACCAACAGGCGATCCTGGAATTGTTGACAACCCTGTGGTCCCACAACCTCCTGTCGATTAAAAGGCGTGGCAGGGGGATCCGAACGCCAATGCCATGCGTTGACACCACCATATACCGCCGCCAACTGGTCCTGCAGCCCACATGGCACGCCGGCCACACTTTGCTCAATCTCATGGGCCAGCAATGCCACCGAACTGCGGGCCGGCATTGGACGCCCTGCCCTGTTCAAAGCTTTGGCAAACGCCCATATCAGCGCCACCGCCGCCACGGAGGATCCACCCAAAGCGCTGCGCGGCGGCGATGTCGAATGGATATCGATATGAACGCCGTCGGCATTGAAAAAAGCGGCCACAGCCAGCATCAGTCCCATGGCGTGATCAAATGGAGCACAATCGCTGTCAACCTCCACGCTGTCAAAACCAGTTGAGCTGATCTTTATTTTTCCCGCAGTATGGGCAGACAGGCGTACATGGGTGCGCATATCCAGAGCGGCATTGAAGGTACACGGTTGAAGGTGCTGCATGGGAAGAAAAAAAGTGCTCAAATCCAAGGTGCCGCCCATGTCAATGCGACAGGGCGCCGAGGCCTCCTCACGGCTCTGTTCCAATAATGCCCGTATATTCATGGCGCGCTATCTCCTCTAACACTATTCTATTGTCTCCTGATCTGTTGAAGTATCGGAAGACTCTTAGGTTTTTTACCGATATGATAAGGGACGAAGGCCTCTAAAAAGCGGGTCGCCTCAGCTAGAGCCTTGGGTGAAAATCGTATCCTGCAGGCCTTGGCCAAATCGCCTCCGGAAATCCACTGGAGCAGTTTGAGCGTGCCTTTTGACAAGTGCAGATGACCACGCTTACCCGCTGGACATTGACGGCAAACCACCCCCCCTTGACCCAAATCCACGCAGAACTGATTTTGCTCCAGCCCTGAGATATCGGATTGGCAACATGAGCAATGATCCAATACCGGATGGAGTCCTTCATGACCGATAAATCTCATTTGAAACAAAATACTCAGCATGGCCGCATCCATCTCGCCGGCATCCAGTGCATGCAACGCAAATTCAAGCAGATGATACAGGTCCGCCTTGACCCGCCCCTGCTCAATCCAGATATTGATGCTCTCTACCCAGTAACTCGCATATGCCGTCTTTATAAAATCCGACCTGAGATTTGCCAAGGAGCGATACAGGGTTGCTTCCTCCAATATGGGCATACCCTTTCGCCGCGTCTTGCGAAAGACAATCCGCAGATGATTGAAAGGTTCAAGAATGCCTGGGAACCGTTTGGCGCTTTTTTTAGCGGATTTAGCGATCAGGGTCCGCTTGCCGTAATCTGTGCTCAACACGGTAACAATCAAATCAAAATCGCCATATTGACGGCGTTGAAGAACGATGGCCGTCGTGGTCAACCGGCGCATTTGCTTTAAAGTCCCAGTAACGTGGTGGCCAGAATGAAATAGAAAAACACGCTGATGATATCAATGGCGGTGGTTACAAACGGGCCGGTGGCGACTGCAGGGTCGATATTCAATCGCGCCATCACCATGGGGACAAAAGACCCGACCAATGCGGCGATGGCCATTGAGCTCATTAACGCGAATCCCACCGATATGGCCAACATGACAGTGTTATACGATACCTGGGCCACAACGGCGATGAGCAAGCCATATACGATCCCCAAGATCAGTCCAATGCACAGCTCTTTGACGACCACATCCCAAATATCGCGCACATTCAGCCTGCCGGTGGCCAAACCGCGTACTACAATGGTGGAAGATTGGGTGCCGATATTGCCCCCCATGCCCATAATCACCGGTATAAAGGCCGCCAAATAGGCGACTTGACTCAAAACATCCTCAAAGCGGCCAATGATGACAATGGCCAAAATACCGCCGACACAGCTGGCAAACAACCAGGGGAGTCTGATGCGGGTGCTTTTTAAAATGGACTTGGTTTCCACATACTCCTCACCGACACCGGCCATTTTCAATATATCTTCCGTGGCTTCGGTACGAAAGATATCAATGACATCATCCACCGTAACGATGCCCACCAAGCGATTGGTTTCGTCAACCACCGGAACGGCCAGTATATCATAACGGGCCACAAGTTTAGCGACCTCTTCTTGGTCCATATCCGTCTTCACGGAAAAAACATCAGTGACCATAAAGCGCTTCAACGGCGTATCCGGCGGCACCACCACCAGTTGGCGCAGTGAGCTCACCCCCACCAGTTTTCCGTATTCATCCACGACATAGAGATAAAAAGGCATCTCCACGTCGGAATACTCTTTCTGCAGCGATGCGATGGCGCCTTTGGCGGTGGTATCTTCGCTAAGGGCGATGAAATCGGGCGTCATGATACGACCCGCCGTATCGTCGGCAAAGCTCAGCAGGTCGGCGACTTCTTCAACATCCTCTTTTTGCATTTTTTTCAAAATTGCATCGGAGGTCTCTTCAGGAAGTAAATCGATGAGTCCGGCCACATCGTCGCTGGGCATTTTTTCAAAGATGTCCGCCAATTCATGCAAGGGGATCTCGGCAGACAATTCCAAATAAGCGTCCTCGTCCATCTCGCTAAGCAATATCCCCTTCTTAGCATTGTCGGAGATCATCTTGAACAATCTACTTTGATCAAAAAGCGGCAATGAACGGAAGATGATGGACAGGTCCGCCGCATGCGTCTTATCCACAATCTTTCTCAGATTGGGGAAAGCTTTTCGGCGCAGCAATCTTTTAATACTTTCGACGAGGATTCTATTCTGATCTTTTCCCATTATCACATGTCCGGTTATGTCCGGGGCAACTCCAAAGTGACAATCTGACCGGATTTGCCAGGTACGGTCACTTGCTCACCGTTGAGCGTTAGACGGATGCCACCGGCATTGACTATCAACAAATTAAAATGCGCTTTAGCGGTAACCGTAACTTGCTCTCCCGGCTGCAATTCATAATCTTGGGGCAGCTTGCCATCGGCGATTATTTTGAGACGGGTAAATTCAACGGCATCTGCTTTGAGTTCCAGCGCAGGGTCAGCTGGCTGGGATTCGGGGGCTGTTGCCTTTTGCCCCGATTCGGGGTTCTCCAATTTTGGCTGCTGATGATGGGACTGCTTTTGCGTCACACCCGATTGGGGCAGTGCTGAATCAGCAGGATTGACCATCTGCACGCCATACAGGGTGACGCCGACAACACCGGCCAATAGAAACAAGGCCAATAAAAACCGCCACCAAAAATTTGCCGAGATGGACTTGACATCCCCATCCCGTTCAAACTGTTTCTGGGTGCTGCAACATTTTTGATAGCGCAAAAGCGCTTCATTGGCATCACCGCCAACAGCATCCGCATACGCCTTGAGCATCCCCCTGACGAACACATCCGGTGGCAAATGGGGTAGGTCTTCGTTTTCTATTTGGTGCAGGCACGACAATGAGATTTTGGTTTGCTGTGCGACCTCATCAAGTGAAAGCCCTTTATCCATCCGGTATACCCGCAAATACCGGCCAAAATCGCTTTGAGTCTCTTTGGGCGACATCTACTCATCCAATATTTGGATATGCGATCGTTTTCGCAAATCCTCTATCCAAGTGTTGTACTTCTGGTCAACCACATCAGCAAACAACTTATCGCGAATTTCGGGGATCGCTTCCTCCAATGTCTTGCCGCCGGTGTTGACAATCTCCTCCACGTAAAAAATCTGATAGCCCTGATCCGTCTCGACGACCTCGGAAAACGCTTTGGCCGGGGTCTTTTCCAGCGCGCTGCGAATCTCTTTGGTGAGCAGATGGGTTCCAAATACACCCAATTTTCCACCCTGAGCAGCTGTGGGGGCATCAGAGAACTTTTTTGCCATTTCTTCAAAATATTCGCCGGCCTCTAATCGTTCAAGAACGATCTGCATTTGGTCAAGTACACGTTTTTTTTCCGACGCCTCCGCATCGGATGAGACCCTTAGAAGGATATGGCGCAAATCATACTTGACGCTGCCGGCATATTGTTCGGGATGGGCGTCGTAATAGGCTTTTATATCGACATCGGTTATAACAATCTTCGATTTGACCTCTCTATTGACCAACTGCGATCGCAACATTTTTTCTTTGATCTGTTTCCGATACGCTTCATATGTCATGCCGTCCAATTCCAGGGCGCGACGCAGCTCCTCTTCGGTCAACCTGTTGGAATCGCATATCTGTGCAATGGTCGCATCCACGGCTGCATCTTTGACGCTTAGATTACGCCGCCGCACTTGCTGATCCGACAGTTTGTCCAAAATCAGATTTTCCAATGCCTTGCTGCGTTGGCGTTTAAGGATTCGATCTTGTTCTGTCTTCGGGTAACCTTGATTTTCGAGGGTGGCCTTTATACGCGACAGAACCTGGTCCAGTTCCGACATCAAAACAATATCATCGTTGACCACCGCGACGATTCGATCGACCACCTCCGCCGCACCGGCTATCGATAGAGACAGCCATGTCATTGCGACATATGCGGCGCACAGGACCAATGCCGCATATCCTCTATTTGCATTTGTCCGACACATTGTTTTCATACCCATCTTTCCGTTCTTGGGGTCCTTATACGTTGGCTTCCACCAATCGGTTCCAGCGTTGCTGATGAACCTCCACCGGGAAATTCTTCCTCAATGATTCAATCCAATTCTGATATATTTTTTCTGCTTTTTGTTTCCGTAAATGCTGAACAATTCTTTTATTAACCTGGTCGACATCCTCTCCTTCGGGAACGCCGCCGGGAAAATGTTTCCGGAAATAATCCGCCACGTCATCTGAGGTGATATCGACTTTATCTACAAGCTCTTTGGCAATCACCTTGTCGACCAACAAGCGGGTCGCCATCTTTTTTTTCCAGGACTCGAAAGAGACGGCGTTCTCGAGCAATGTTTTTTCGAAGGTGTCGTCCGGATAGTCCGCCTTGACCGCTGCAATGGATGCTTCCAACTCCTCATCGGTAACAATAACGCCCAACTGTTTGCCGCGCTGCATAATGATCAGCTCATCGGTTATTTGATTCAAAACACGAACGCGCAAGTCATTCATTGATGAAGGGCTTATGGCGTGTTCACCCGGAAAAGCCTCTTCGCTGCTCGCTTCAACCCGGCTCTTAAATTCAGCCACCGTGACAATGTCGCTTCCCACCCGTATCAGGTAATCATCATCCTGAGACTTGTGGAAACAGGCCCACAAGCTCATAATGACCGCCGCCGACACCACGAGCCGAACACCGTCAATCAAATCTGCTGTCCGTATTTTGATGGTCATATGGCCTGTCAACCCATCACCCACTTGAGGTCTAATAATCGCTCAAGCCTTCTATATTCTTAAAAAATTTAATGGTTAACATGGCGCGCTATTTCTATCAAGATGTTTTTCGTTTGGGCCAATAGCGCGTTGGGCAATCCCGGCGACAAAGTGGCTTTAAAGAGATGATCCGGCGTAAACCGGTAGCGTTTTCCCCCCTTGCTCACCATATCCACGATACCAAAAGGCCTGAGTTGGTGAATTTCGGAAAATTGGAGCCTCAAATGGTGCTTGACCAGATCCAGCCGTTTGCACCCGGCTCGAACCGACAGTACTTTCAACATTATTTTCAAGAGCAAATTGTTGGCTTCGTCTGGCACCGGGCCGAATCGATCCGCCATCTCATCTTTGATGGCGCCGATCTCTTTCAGGTCTGTCAATTTGGCCAACCTGCGGTAGAGGGTAAGACGTTGATCGATATCCGGTATATATGTTTCGGGCAAAAATGCGGAAAAGGGCAAATTGATCTCCGGCACGAGCTCTTCTTGAATCGGCTCTCCTTTGAGCTCTGCGATGGAGGTTTCCATAAGTTTCAGAAACATATCATACCCAACCGCCGCAATATGCCCGGATTGGGAGGCGCCGAGTATGGTACCCCCACCCCTGATTTTCAAATCGCTCATGGCAATCTGGAAACCCGACCCCAAATCGCTATACTCCATGAGCACCTTCAGCCGTTTCTGGGCATTTTTCGACAGGATGCTCTCATTGGGGATAAACATATAGGCGTATGCCTGTTCATCCGACCGGCCAACCCGCCCCCTGAGTTGGTAGACCTGGGATAATCCGAAGCGATCCGCACGGTTGATCATGATGGTATTGGCCGTGGCCACGTCCAGGCCCGATTCGATAATGGTGGTGCACACCAGCATATCGATGCGACACTGCATGAAATCAAGCATCACGCGCTCCAACTCTTTTTCCGACATTTGGCCATGCCCCACAGCCAAACGGACTTCGGGCACCAGTTTCCGCAGATGCCGGGCCACACGGTCTATGCTTTGAATATTGTTGTGTACGAAAAAAATCTGCCCCTTGCGGCTCAACTCCTTACGGATGGCATCGGTAATGATGGTGTCGTCGAATTCGGTCACGTAAGTGATGATGGGCCGGCGCTGTTCCGGCGGCGTGTTGATAATACTGATATCGCGAATACCCAAAAGAGACAGATGCAAGGTGCGGGGTATGGGTGTAGCGGTCAGGGCCAATACATCCACGCTCTTTCGAAGCCGTTTGATTTTTTCTTTATGGCTCACGCCGAAGCGCTGCTCCTCGTCGAGGATCAAAAGCCCCAGATCATTGAACTCGATATCTTTTTGCAGCAATCGATGGGTACCAATGACGATATCGATCCGTCCGGACTTCATTCCGGCAACGATGTCGCGCTGTGTTTTGGCCGGCCGAAACCGGTTTAAAGATGCCACCTCTACCGGGTAATGCTCAAAACGCTGCCGAAAGGTTTCATAATGTTGCTCCGCCAGCACAGTGGTGGGTACCAGCAACGCCACCTGCTTGGCCTCGCTCACCGCCAAAAAGGCGGCCCGCAATGCCACTTCTGTTTTCCCATACCCCACATCACCGCATACCAGACGATCCATGGGCACCTTACGCCGCATATCTTCAAGCACATCATGAATGGCTTTGAGCTGATCGGCGGTCTCTTCGTAGGGGAACCCATCCTCAAAATTCTGAAAATGGCTGTCCGCCTCCCCAAAGGCGTGCCCCTGCCTGACTTTCCGTGCGGCGTAAAGCTTGAGTAACTCGCCAGCGATTTTTTCGGCCTTGCGTTTGATCTTTTGTTTAACCCGCTCCCAGGTTTTGCCCCCCATTTTGTCCATCACAGGAGCGGCGCCCTCAACCCCCATGTATTTTTGCACCTGGTTCATGCGCTCCACAGGCAGATAGAGCTTATCGTTATTCTGATAAAGGATCAGAAGGAAATCGTTCACCGCCCCTGCCAGGTTAAGCTTGGTCAGGCCACCATACTGCCCAATGCCGTGTTCGGCATGCACCACCCAGTCATCCTGTTTCAGATCTCCGAAATTGAGAAGGTCCGAGGGTTGGGTCCGTTTAGGCTTTTTCCTGCCGCGATAGCGTGTCCCAAAGATCTCTTCATCGGTGATCACCGAAACCTGTGCATCCGCCCAAGTGAATCCATTGGTGATAATGCCGTAAATAAGGTAAATGCGCCCGTGGCCATACACCGCCTGGGTGAAATCCTCAATTTGAGCGGTTCTGATATTGCAGGCTGATAAGATATGAACCAGACGCTCCAGGTTCGAAGGCCGCCGGCATACCAAAAAAGTCGTATAACCGGCAGCTTTTTGATCCCCCAGCCAATCATATAGGGGTTGAAACGGTTTTTCCGATGGCTGGGCTTTCTGTAATAACTGGCGTAAACCGTGGCTGTCATGTACTTTGGTTTCAAACACATGCTGTTTTGACTGACCGTCGCCGGCAGGAGAACTCAACGACAGAGGTCTAAAGGCCCATTGTGAAAATTCTGACAAACGGGATTCGATTTGCGGCCATGTCAGATAGAGCTGGTTAGGGGGCACACAAAGATGCTGACGGCTGCAGGCGCTTTCATAGCTGCGCTGGGCCACGGCGCCGAATTCCGATGCCGCACTGGCCAATTGGCCGGGCCCCATCATCATAAAGAGGGTATCGGCCGGGACATAATCGAAAAAGGTCTCAAGGGCAGGGTAGATCACCGGTATCAGGCTCTCGATGCCCGGGTAGATGCCTTCGGTTTTGATCTGCCCGATAATCTGGCGCACCTGGGTTACCGGCATCTCCAGTTCAGCGGCCAGAGCCCGGATTCGGCCGACAACCGCGTTGAGCTCCGCACGATCGAGAATAACTTCCCGGGCAGGCAGGAGCACGGCCTCATTCAGAGGTGAAATGGTTCTTTGGGTGTCGGCCGCAAAAAGGCGTATGGATTCGACCATATCACCAAAAAATTCGATACGCAGGGGATCATCGTAGAGGGGGGAGTGAACATCTAAAATCCCTCCCCTCAAGCTAAAATCCCCGTGCTCTTCAACAATCATCGTACGGGTATAGCCACCAGCCACTAATTTCTGGACAATGGCATCGCGGTCAATCTCTTCTCCCACCATGAGCAACTCACCGAATTGAACCAGGGCGCTTTTGGGAAGCAATTTTTGACATATCGCCGGTACCGTTGTGATGGTGACAGTTGGGGTCCGCGCCTCGACGATCTGATACAAGGCGCGCATCCTTCGGGCGGCCGTTTCGTTATGGAACGCCATGGGTTTAAAGGCGGTGGTATTATAGGATGGAAACCGATAGGTGACTTGCTGATCCGCCTTTGAGAACAGTGCCATCTCTTCCCAAAGCCGGTCCGCCGCCTTTTCCGAGTGGGCAACCATTACCACTGGTTTTTTTTGCAAAACCAGCAGCCTTGCCGCGGCATAGCTCGCAGAAGCATCGCTTAGACCGCAAATATCAAGCCGCCTCATACCATTTGACAAATGTTCGGGTAATTGGTCCCAGGATATTTTTTCTTGATTTTGGCTCATAATCACAGTAGGTGGTAGTCGCTTCAAGTAGCCGGCGTAGCTCAGTTGGTAGAGCAGCTGATTCGTAATCAGCAGGTCGTCCGTTCAAGTCGGATCGCCGGCTCCAAAAAAAAATAAGGGAAAACGGGACATCACACTGTTTTCCCTTTTTTCTTGTATCATTGAAACCATGTTAAATATCGTAAAATT
>JASFKE010000113.1:0-9113 GCA_050118795.1 Desulfobacteraceae bacterium
CAAACCCATCGTCTGATTCCATCCCAAATAACCTTGACGACAACCCCCGTTCCCCGGTAACACATACGCACTTGAAAACGTTATCGGGGCCCGGCCCTGATGGGCGATTGAACTGTGCCCCATCGATGCAAAATGCTTTTTGCCATCTTTTTTGAGCGGCTGTGGGGTGTAATCTAAAGGAACAAGGAGTCATACTGTGACAAATGCGCTGGAGACCTTAAAGACCATGACAACCGTCGTTGCCGATACCGGCGACATTCAGGCCATTAAACAATACACACCCACCGATGCCACCACCAATCCGTCGTTGATCTATGCCGCCACCCAAATGCCGGAATATCAGTACCTGGTGGATGAAGCCCTGGACTATGGACGAAAATCGGCTGCCGGAAAAGAGGCCCAGGTGGTCAAAGCCATCGATAAGCTCTTTGTCAATTTCGGTGTTGAGATATTGAAAATCGTTCCCCGCTTCGTCTCAACGGAGGTCGATGCGCGTCTGTCTTTCGACACCGAAAAAACCGTTGCCAGGGCCCGTGAACTGGTGGCCCTCTATGCGGATGCCGGTATCGACAAAGACCGGATATTGTTGAAAATTGCATCCACCTGGGAAGGTATTCAGGCAGCTAGAATATTGGAAAAAGAGGGGATTCGCTGTAATATGACCCTGCTCTTCGGGTTCTGCCAGGCCGTAGCCTGCGCCCAGGAACGGGTCTATTTGATTTCACCTTTTGTGGGACGGATTCTGGATTGGTATAAGGCCAAAGAACCGGATATGGATTTCAGCGCTCAAAATGATCCTGGGGTCAAAAGTGTGCGGCGGATCTATAACTACTATAAAAAATATGACTATCCCACCTTGGTGATGGGCGCCAGTTTTCGCAACGCAGGTGAGATTAAATCCCTGACCGGCTGCGATCTGTTGACCATTGGACCCAAATTCTTGGAAGAGCTGCAAAACGACAACCAAGAGTTGCCCCGGATGTTGTCACCCCAAAGCGCCGTCGAAAACTGTACTGATGCTAAAATCGACATGGACGAAAAACGATTTCGCTGGATGCTCAATGAAGACGCCATGGCCACCGAAAAACTGGCCCAGGGAATTCGTTCGTTTACAGTGGACACCCTTAAGCTGGAAGAGACCATCAACGCAAAATTGTAGATGACGAAAGCGCCGTCTCGCCTGAAGATGCCCACGTCAGCGTTGAAAATCCAACGCGTCGGTGCTATGGACGGCCTTAAATCCGTAATGATATGGATATATTGTCAATCGATATGTTGAATTAACCACGCCTGTTCACAGGAGACTTTAAGGACACCGGACCATGCAGACCAAACAGACCAACGATGCATTACGCAATATTGCTATTATCGCCCATGTCGACCATGGCAAAACCACCTTGGTAGACGCCTTGTTTCGTCAGAGCGGCCTTTTTCGGGGCAATCAGGAGTTGGACGACCGGCTCATGGACTCCATGGACCTGGAGCGCGAACGGGGTATCACCATATCCGCTAAGAATTGCTCCGTGACCTGGAAGGGTGTCCGCATCAACATCATCGATACCCCCGGCCATGCCGATTTCGGGGGCGAGGTGGAACGCGCCCTCTCCATGGCCGATGGCGCCATCTTATTGGTGGACGCTTCGGAAGGCCCGCTGCCCCAGACCCGGTTTGTACTCAACAAAGCGTTGGATGCGGGCCTTAAAATTATCGTGGTGATCAATAAAATAGATCGACAAGACGCCCGGCCCGATGAAGTTCTGGATGAGATCTATGACCTTCTCATCGATCTGGATGCCAGTGAAGCGCAGCTGGAGTTTCCTTTGCTGTATGCCATCGGCCGCGACGGCATTGCCATGGAAAATGTCGAGGAGAGAGGGGAAAACCTGCATCTGCTTTTTGATGCCATCCTGGATGTGGTGCCCGGCCCCACCTACGATCCGGATGCCCCGTTTCAGATGCGGGTATCCGACCTGGGCTACTCCGACTATTTGGGGCGACTGGCCGTGGGCAAGGTTTTTAATGGTACGGCGCGTTCCCAGGAGCGGTTGGTCTGCATCGGGCCTCAAAACCGCCATATCCCGCTCAAGGTGACCAAAGTCCAGATCTACGAAGGGATGCAGCTCCAGGAGATCGACGAGGTCCAGCCCGGGGATATTGTGGTGCTCTCCGGAATGGAGGAGGTCCACATCGGAGACACCATCTGCACCGTGGACCATCCGCGACCGTTGTCCCGCATCAGCGTGGATGCGCCCACCGTGGCCATGAAATTTTCCATCAACAACTCTCCCTTCTGCGGCCAGGAGGGAAAGTATGTACAATCCAGCCGCCTCCGAGAGCGGTTGCACAAAGAGACCCTGCTCAATGTGGCCATCGAAGTGGAACCCACCGACGATCGGGACAGTTTGCTTGTCAAAGGCCGGGGCGAGTTCCAGTTGGCCATTTTGATTGAAACCATGCGCCGGGAAGGATTTGAATTTTGTGTCAGTCGTCCGGAGGTGATCTATCAACAAAAAGACGGGCAGAAGATGGAGCCCATGGAGAAGCTGGAAGTGGATTGTGAAGAGCAGTTTCTAGGCGTTGTCACCGAAAAGCTCTCTTTGCGCAAAGGCAAGATGACCAACTTGGTGAACAACGGCAAAGGGCGGGTGCGCATCGAGTTCTCGGTACCTTCCAGGGCATTGATCGGATACCGGGATGAATTTTTAACCGATACCCGCGGCACCGGTATCATGAATTCCCTGTTTGACGGATACGGTCCCTATCGCGGCGATTATCCCAGCCGCTTCACCGGTTCCATTGTGGCGGATCGTACCGGCAAGGCCGTTGCTTACGCCTTGTTCAACCTTGAGCCCAGGGGCCGATTGTTTGTGGTGCCGGGCGATCCGGTTTACGAAGGCATGGTGATCGGTGAACACAATCGTCAGCAGGACATCGATGTCAATGCATGCAAAGAGAAGAAGCTGACCAACATCAGGGCGGCGGGCAAGGATGATGCCGTGCTGCTCGCGCCGGTCAAGCCCCTGACCCTTGAGCAGTCCATCAGCTTTATCAGCGACACCGAGTTGGTGGAAGTCACCCCTTTATCGATCCGTCTTCGAAAGGCGGTTCTTTCCGCCTCCCGTAGACAAAACCTGTATGTCTCCAAAAAAAAGAAGAAAAAGAGGTAGGTCTGCCGGCAGAACCAACTATACATCCCAATAGATATCGGCTTTAAGATAATTAATTGGGCAAGGATAGAGGGCGTAAGCTGTATTTTAATACCGCGACGACCGATAACGCAGTCCAAATTAATTATCTTAAAGCCGATATCGACTAACTGTGGAGGGCAGTGCCTGATGGCAGCCAAAAAAACCATCCAAATGCTGACTTTGGTGTTTATCGGAGCGTTTTGTATGGGGGCCGGCAGCGGCAAGGAGCATCTGCTTACCGGTGACACCATGGGGACGACATATCACATCAAAATCATCGCTCCGCGTTCAGATGACATGGCGCCGGTCCAAAAGAGGATCGATCAGCGCCTGGAGCAGCTGAACCAGTCGATGTCCACCTACCGCAGTGATAGTGAGATCAGCCGGTTCAACAAACTGAGGCCCCCTGAACAGATATTTGCCGTGTCCACCGATTTTTTGAAAGTGATGCTGGCCGCTGATGAGATTTACCGATTGACTGCCGGCGCATGGGACGCAACGGTCTATCCGCTGGTCTCTTTATGGGGTTTTGGCCAATCGAAGGCCATTGACGCGGTGCCATCCCGCGCTTCCATAGAAAAGGCGTTGGAGAGGGTGGGGTTCAATCACCTCGAAGTTTCGGAGCAAGGGTATGTGAAAAAACGTCACCCCGATGTGACGGTGGATCTGGGATCCATTGCCAAAGGCTATGGTGTGGATGTGACAGCCCGGTTGATTCAGGGGCTGGGGTATCAACACTATTTAGTCGAGATCGGCGGCGAGGTCTTTGCGTCCGGTCGGCGGCAGGACGGCAATCCATGGAAGGTGGGGGTCAACCGGCCAAGCAAAGATGCCTCCGCCACCGAGGTTTACAAGGCGCTTAGCCTCGAGAACCGCGCCATGGCAACCAGTGGTGACTATCGCAATTATATTGAAATCGACGGCCGCACCTATTCCCACATCATCGATCCGCGGAGCGGTTATCCAACCAACAGCGGCGTTGTGAGCGCCAGCGTCATCGCCCCCAATTGCACCTTGGCCGACGGTCTGGCCACTGCTTTAATGGTCATGGGGCCCGGGCAAGGTGTCCAATTGCTGAACAGCGTCGATAAGGTGGAGGGGCTTATCATTGTACGGCAGCCGGACGGCACTTTGGTCGATCACTGGTCTAATGGGGTTTTACGCAGCATCAACAAACCCTGAAGGGTGATTGGGATTGCCCATCCGGGATCGGGTGAAAGCGGGGCTTGATCCTTAAGGGCGCCGTGGTTATCTTAAAAATCACTGTAGCGATCTATTCGAAGCAAAAGAATTTTAACCTGAAAGTGCAGCCGTCATGACTCTGTTGGAAGCCCGCAACCTATGTAAATCATATGAGGTGGATCACCGCATCATCCCGGTATTGAAAGAGGTCGACCTTAAGGTTGACGCCGGTACCTTTTTGGTCATCAGCGGCAGCAGCGGCAGCGGCAAGACGACCCTGCTCACCCTGCTGTCCGGTCTGGACCGCCCCTCCTCCGGGCGGGTATTGATCAACAACCAGGATATATCCGGGGCCAGCGAAGAGGCTTTGGCGCCCTTAAGAAATAAAACCATCGGATTTGTGTTTCAATCCTTTCATCTGGTCCCCTCCATGACGGCGATGGAAAATATCATGTTTCCGGCGCAACTGCTCAAAGACCGGAAGGCCGGCCCGCGGGCCGAACGTTTGCTGGAACTTGTGGGCATGGCGCACCGGGGTGATAATCTGCCCAGCCAGTTATCGGGAGGTGAGAAACAGCGCATTGCCTTATGCCGGGCGATGATCAACCGCCCCCAACTGCTATTTGCGGATGAGCCCACCGGCAATCTGGATTCGGAAAACGGAAAAACGGTGCTGAGACAACTCATCGACCTGAAAAATGAGCACCACGCCACTCTCATATTGGTCACCCACAATCCGGAGATCGCCCGGGCCGCCGATCGCGTGGTGACGCTGCAAGACGGCCGAATTAAAGGATGAATAAGGCGATGGGGCAGATTCCATTGGTCATACGCCAGGCGCGCCGATCTTCCAGGCAGGCGGTGCTGTTCGTGTTGTGCGTGGCGCTCTCTTTGACCACCTTGACCGCCTTCAGCGGATTTGCCGCAAGCGTCGGCCGATCGCTGCTCAACGACGCCCGGAAATTGCATGCCGCCGATATCATCATTAAATCCTACGATCCCATCTCTCCGGCCCTGGGCAAGGCCATCGATCAACTGGTGGCGGATCGGCAGGTGGCACGGGCCAATGTTCACCGGTTCTTCAGTGTGGTCCGTGCCGTGGATGAAGATGCCTCGGTGCTGGCCGGCCTCAAAGTGGTGGCAAGGGGCTACCCCTTTTACGGACAAGTGGGATTGGCGTCGGGGCGGTTGTTCCGTGAGGTCCTTGCGCCTGGAAACTGCATTGTGGCCCAAACCCTTCTGGATCGCACCGGCATGAAAGTGGGCGATCGCCTTAAAGCCGGCTACACGAGTCTGACCATTGCCGATGTGGTGGTGTCGGAGCCGGATCGTCCCCTGAACTTCTTCTCGTTCGGCCCACGGGTATTTGTGCATGACGATGATCTGGACGCCCTGGGATTGATCTCAAAAGGGGGTCGCATTCAGCGGCAGGTCCTGGTGAAAGTGTCGGACCCGCAACGTGTGGATGATATTGCAGCCGGGCTAAAACAGGTCGCCCAGAAGGATCAGGAGCAGGTGGACACCTTCCGGACGGCAGGTACGCGCATCAAACGCTTCTTTGATAACTTTTTCTTCTTTTTAAAGCTTGTGGGGTTGTTTGTTCTGCTCATGGCCGGATTGGGCATCCAGGGCACCCTGGCGGCCCTGCTCAAGGAGAAGCAGCAAACCATCGCCATCATGAAAGCCGTTGGGGCCACCAATGGCTACATCCTGCGCCACTTCATCAGTCTGGTGGGGGTGATGGGGACTGTGGGAACTGCAATGGGGATTTTTGCCGGTGTATGGGTTCAAAAGGCCATGGGGTGGATGATGGCCCCTTTTCTGCCGGCCGACATAGATATCGCCATCTCCTGGGCCGGTGTGGTTGAAGGCGTGGTGCTCGGGTTTATGGTGGTGATGGTTTTCTCTTTCCTGCCGATCTACCGCATCAAAGAGATGCGCCCCATGATGATCTTCAGAAAACAATTCGATACCGGGTCAAGCAGGGCGCCATACTATCTTGCCGGTGCCCTGGTATTGGTTTTTTTCTTCGGCCTGGTGCTGCGGCACATGCAGGATGTTCGCTTTGGCCTCTATTTTGTCGGGGGCGTCACCGCCCTGGTCCTGATGGCCGCCTTGTTGACCCAGGTGCTGATGTGGGCCATGGGGCGCCGAAGGGTATCGCTTCTAACCTTGCGCCAGGCCGTCAAGGGCCTTTATCGCAAAGGCAACGCCACACGTTCCATCATTGTCACGTTGACCGTCTCCCTTTGCGTGATATTTACCAACTATTTCATCGAAAAAAATTTAGACGCCGCTTTTGTGCAATCTTACCCTGAAGCGTCGCCCAACGCCTATTTTGTCGATATCCAGAAAGATCAAAAGGAAGAATTCAGCCGTGAAGTGGGAGGCAACGTGATCCTTTACCCCATCGTGCGGGCGCGGGTGACCGCCATCAACGGCCAGGCGGTCAATCGAGATACGGAGCGTAAGAAGCGACGGGATAATTTCTCCCGCGTCTTCAATCTGACTTATCGTCACCACCTGCTGGAAGATGAAACCATCGTGAAAGGGGAGAATCTATTTCAAAAGGATTGGCCCGACCCCCAGGTCTCCATCCTCGATACCGTGGTGGATATGCATCCTATGGCCGTGGGCGACAGCATCAGTTTCAAAATCCAAGGCGTTCCTTTAAAAGCGCGCATATCCAGCATCCGCACACGCAGCCGCTCTTCTTTCAGCCCTTTTTTTTACTTCGTATTCCCGGAGAGGGTGCTCGATCAGGCGCCACAGACCTATTTTGCCGCTTTAAAAGTGCCGCCGGAGAAGTTGGGGGCCTTGCAGCGCCGAATCGTTTCCCGCTTCCAGAATATCAGCGTTATCGACATTTCACAGACCATCGGCCACTTCACCCGTTTGATGAATCGACTCTCGGCAATCATACGTGGCTTCAGCGTTTTCAGCATCGCTGCCGGATTGCTGATTTTAATCAGCGCCATCTATGCCACCCGTGCAGAGCGCATGGTGGAGGCGGTTTACTATAAAATTCTGGGGGCCGGAAAAAGGTTCGTCTTCAACGTGTTTGCCCTGGAAAATCTGCTCATCGGATCATTGAGCAGCCTGCTGGCGGTGGGAATGGCCCACGCCGGTGCTTTGTGGGTATGCACTGTCAAGCTGGAGATCGATTATCAGCCGTTTATCATTGCCTCCATAGTCATGGTGCTGGCCACCCTGATGCTGGTCGTGGCGGTGGGCATGGCTGCTTCCAGATCCATTATGGAGAAACGTCCGGTCACCTATTTAAGGGAGCAAGCTGATGGTTAGAGGCCTTCGACTTTTGCAGCGATGGGGTTTTAAGATCTGCATGGGATTGTGTACTTTTATTGTATGGGGCGGCTGCAATGCCGACCCACCGGTTATTGAAAAAGCCCAAGGGCCGAAGAAAAGATCCCAGGCCTTCGAAGGCACCATCGCAGCGGTGGGCGACAGCCTCACGGCCGGTTTTGGGGTAGACGAGCAGATGGCCTATCCGGCCAGGCTGGAACGTAAGCTTCAGGCCGCCGGGTATAACTACCAGGTGATCAACGCCGGGGTCAGCGGTGAGACCTCCAGCGGCGCGCGTTCGCGTATCGAATGGGTGCTCTCTTCTCTCGATCCCGACATCGTGATACTGGAGACAGGCGCAAATGACGGCCTTCGCGGCATCGATCCCAAGCTTCTGGAAACCAACCTGGACCAGATCTGCACCATATTGAAAGAGAACAAAGTACATGTGCTGCTGGCCGGAATGCAAATGCTGCCAAATTTGGGGCCCGAATACACCGAGGCCTTTTCTACCATCTTTGCGCGCGTGGCCGAAAAACACCAGGTGGTTTTAATGCCCTTTTTTTTAAAAGACGTGGCTGGAGAGAACGGCCTCAACCAACCCGATAGAATTCATCCCACCGGCCGGGGTTACGCCCGCATCACCGACAACATATATCCCTATGTCCTGGAAACCATTGAGCGATATCGCAATTCAACGGGTGGCGCCGCTGCGACGCATCGCTGAGGGTCTCATAAACCCTTTAGTTGCATTTACCCCATTGTTGCTACCTTTTTTATGCAACTATGGGGTTTACTACGGCTTCGCCTTGGTTCTGGAACCCTAAATACTTTTGCAACGATAGGGTAAACTGTGCATTGAATTTAATTTGACTGCATAGTGCAAAAAAAGGACCGGTTTGAGCAATTATCGTAATCTAAGGGCTCACGCAGAGACTTGAGTGCCATTTTTTTGTGACAGGACGTCAGTTGGTCAAAGCGCGGAAAGTGCTTGTCTATCCGGGTGATTTCGAGTTTTACCATCGCGTCAGGCAGGGTGCATCGGCCTCTTTTCAAACTTTGGCACGTCCATTGCTGATACAACATAACTAAAGAGTCGGCAGACTCTGTCCTGACTATAGGGAGAGAGAACCGGCAGCAATTCTACTACTGAACAATATCTACACAGGAGGTATGACGCTTTGAAAAGCAACCTAATGAAAAGTTTAGCTCTATTGTTGATTGTTGGATTAATGGCCGCCACCGGAGCCATAGCCCAAGACAGCAGTGTTTCCGGTACCAGTGTTACCGGTACCATAGAAAAAACAGATGCGGGTTTTGTGATATCCGGTGATGATGGCGCCATTTATAATGTAGCGGGTGCCGATCTTTCCAACCTGGTTGGCCAGAGCGTAAAAGCCACCGGCACTTTGGAAGAGGGCCCGGCCGGAAAGACCCTCA
>JASFKE010000114.1:0-9101 GCA_050118795.1 Desulfobacteraceae bacterium
TTGGAGCAACAGATCGTCATCATCACAGTACCGGCCTCCTTTGATGAGGTGGCGCGAGAGCTGACCATCGAGGGGGCGGTTGCGGCAGGTCTGACCAATGTCGTTCTCCTGGAAGAGCCTTTGGCCGCATTTTACAGTTGGCTATGGGTTCATGAAAAAGATTGGGACCAATATATCCAACCCAATGAATTGATCCTGGTATGTGATGTGGGTGGCGGCACAACCGACTTTACCTTGATCTACCTGAAAGATGCGGACGGCCGGATGGGTTTTGAACGTATTGCCGTGGGGGATCACTTGATTCTGGGAGGGGACAACATCGATCTGGCCCTTGCCCGGCGCATTGAGAAGCAACTGTCCAAAAAAAAATTCAAACTCAAAGGCGACCACTGGAAAACCCTGTGCCACCAAAGCCGTCAAGCCAAAGAACGCATTTTAAGCGGTGAAACCGATAGGGAAAAAATCACCATTCTGGGTGCAGGTGGTAAACTGATCGGCGGCACGATGTCCGCCATCCTCAGCCGCCAAGATGTGGAAGAGACGGTATTGGACGGTTTCTTTCCAGTGGCATCGAAGAGCAGTGAGGTTAGACCGCCCAAGCGCAAAGGCATCACGGAATTCGGTCTTCCCTATGAACAGGAACCAGCTATTACACGCCATGTGGGATGGTTTTTGGAACAACATGGCGATGACGTCTCGAAATATCTCAAGAAGGATCGGCCGGTCCCGGACCTCATTCTCTTTAACGGCGGATCATTGAAACCGCCCGTGATCCAGGAGCAGATCCGCGAGGCCGTCCACCACTGGTTTGGCGGCTCGGAGGGTGATCTACCCCGGATATTGGAAAATCCGGATCCCGACCTGGCGGTGTCATTGGGAGCTGCATATTATGGATTGGTCAAAACCGGCCGGGGGGTTCGGGTCGGCAGCGGCAGCCCGCGCGCCTATTATCTTGAAGTTGCGCCGCAATCAGATCTTGACCAGCGCCAGGCGTTGTGCCTGGTGGAGCGAGGTTTGGAAGAAGGTTCTCAAATCGAGCTGAAACAGAACAAATTTGAAGTCCTGGCCAATCAGTTGGTTACCTTCAACATATACAGTTCCAGCTACCGCAGCGGCGACCGCCAGGGTGATCTCATCAGCATCGACGACTCGCTGACCGCCCTTGCGCCGATTCAAACCATCATCCAATTTGGTAAAAAGGGTCAAAAGGCCCAAATCCCCATCCACATGGTCGCCGGGTACACCGAGATGGGAACCCTCAAATTGGGGTGCCAAAGCCAAATCAGCAACCACTTCTGGGAACTTCAATTCCAATTGCGAAACACGCCGTCGCCGGTACAGGTAGCCGATCGGGAGGTGTACGACAACGCTATTGTCCAAGAGGCCCGCGTCATGATCCGCCGGGCATTTCAAGAACCGGGTCCCACCCAACGAATTGAGACCATTGTTAAAGACCTGACCAAACTGGTCGACCAACCTCGCAAACGATGGCCTCTGACCTTTATCCGCACTTTGGCCGATGAATTAATTCAGCTTCAAAAAGTGCGCCGGCACTCCGCCCTTCATGAAGGCCGATGGCTCAATCTTGTGGGATATTGTTTGCGCCCGGGGATGGCTGACGGTGCCGACCCCATCCGCATGAAAGAGATCTGGCGGCTTCACCACCAGGGAGCGGTCCATGCCAACAATGCCCAGGTGGGCAGTGAATGGTGGATTATGTGGCGGCGCGTGGCAGCCGGTTTGAGCCCCGGACAACAAAAACAATTTGTACAGGCTTTGACGCCTCAGCTCATTCAAAAAAAAGGCTCTTCCAAAAAAATCCCTCCCCAGCAACGGCTTGAAATGTGGATGGCCATAGCCAACATGGAGCACCTGAATGCCAAAGAGAAATTGCGTTGCGGACAAAAGTTGCTGGCCGAGCTGAAACCGGGCAAGAGCAAACCCCAGCACTTCTGGGCACTCTCGCGCTTGGGCGCGCGCGAGCTCCTGTACGGGTCTGTGGATCGTGTGGCACCGCGGCAAGAGGTATCCCTTTGGATCAGCACATTGATGCAATCGAAATGGCGGGACCCAAAACCCGTCATTGCCGCTTTAGCGCAAATGGCTCGCAAGACCGGAGACCGCACACGGGATCTCGAACCGTCAGTGATAAACAATATCATTGAGTGGATGTCAGATCAGCCTAAGCAGGAGAGCTTCATCCAAGGCCATGTAAAATACTTGCACGATGTGATTTCGATGGCCAGCCAGGAAGAGAGCTCAATCTTCGGTGAGGCCCTTCCAGCCGGCATCGTGCTGCACACCTGACACAGGAGCCCCAAAGACTTTTGCATCGATAGGCAAGAGTTATGCAACCATGGGGTTGAGCACTGCCAAATACTGCCGCTTTTGCTAATCGTTGCCCCTTTCCCATACCAGGCGCGAAGTATGCTTCCATACCAATTTTTGCACATGCCGTTACGTATTTTGCACTGGTAAGTTCAAAAAACACTTTGGCGTATCGATGCTCTCATTTCATGTGTAATGCCGGCAGCGCCCGCTTGGCAACAATTCCTGCAGCTCCTGTCAACTCAATGGCACGTTACTTGCTTTTTTATAAAAACGGAAACGACGATGTCTTCCCCCCCTTCATTTTATCACAGACTTCTATCGAAGTAGTAGAAGCAGGTGATAAATAGAAGGAAACGGCACCTAAACTCGGTAACTTCACGTTCTGGAATTGATTGAAATGGCGGGAAAGATCTTTACGGCTTTGTCCAAAATCGAAGCCGAGACACACAGCTCCGACGGCCGGATACAAGAGGCCTTGAATACTTACAAGACCCTGCTGGCCTCCTCACCCAACCTGACGCCGGATGCGAGAAAATCCATTGAAACCAAAATCAAACTGCTTCAAATAAAACTGGTCAGGTCAGCGCCGCGGAATCGTAACCACAAATATGACAACGCCATCCAAAAGCTTCAAAAGGCTATTACCCGTGATAAAACGTTAGTGGATCTGCGTAGATCGGCCAGGAATTTCTATCGTCAAGGGTTATATTCGGAAGCGCTGGAAAATTTAAGGTTGTTGGTCCGGCAAAATGCCGCCGATGAATTCTGTGTCATCGCCGTTGCCGGCTGCATTCTTCATCTTTACAAAGTAGAAGAGTTGGCGATTGCCGTTGATCTTTTTCTCACCGAGACATTTCAAAATGCCAAAAAGGCGGCCCTTTTTAAAATGATGCTGGCAGACAAAATGGCACAAAAGGGGTATTTCAAACATGCCGAGGCATTGATACGGCATAAAAACCGGTTCAAATCGGTTGCGCAATAAAAATAAGTGGTTGCAAAAGACGCGGTTTAAAGGGCATAACCATTGCCCATCTGTCAATGGCCGTTAAAACGCCACGTCATGCCTAGACGAATATTGAAATCCGGAACCGCAAGGGTAAGATCCTCACCAAAAGCAAATTCCCAATAGAGACTTTGGCTCAATGTTCGCTGAAAACCAAATGAGAGTTCCAAAGCACCGTCGTCCAGTTCATCCAGCCCCGTTTTTTCAAATGGAGAGGTATAATAATTCAATTGCGCCAACCAGCGCCATTTATCGTTGTATTCAAACGCCGTACCGGCCAGCAAACTGACGCTGTTGCGGGCAGACACCTGGGCACCGAGGGTTTTCGGATCATCGATCCACAACGCACCCGGCATCAGATGCACTGACCAGCGTGATCTCTTCCAGTGGATGGGCAGAAAAAACCCGACATCGAATCGCTCGCTTCCCAACCCCTTGCCGGCATCCCCGGTGGGGATCTTCACGGTGGCAAGAAACGAACTATTCAAAGGTTGGCCGGCAATTTTCACAGCCGGCAAGGAAAACTGGGTTGAAAATCTTGCTTCACCCAACTGCCAGGCAGCGGCCTCACCCTGAATCCACAGTTCTCCGTCTTTGGCCACCCGATATGCAAAATCATTTTTGGGTCTGTTCTCCCGGTTATAATTGGAGACACCTAAAAAATCGTGATAATTTTCAAGGAAGCCGTCCAAGAAACCATCCTGCATCGAAATCATCGGCAGATCCAACCTGATGGCGAATGTCTCACAGACGCCGTAAACTATGGATAGATCGGCGACCAGCACCTCCATATCGATGAGCAGCTCCCAGCGCGAGTTTCGATAATCAAAATAGGTATTACTGTACTCCAAAGCGAAAGTGGTCTCTAAAGTGCCTTGCCCCGGCAACTCGGCGCTGACAGCCCGAGGGGTCAACACCACCCAATGGAGCGGGAAGCGGTTAGTGGTCTGGAGCGGTCCGTAATCGGCGTTTGCAAGCGCCACAGCCCCCAATATGACGGCAATCCCTATGACAGTGCTGCAAAGTTGTCCCGTATAGTTCTTCATGTGGTTAGCCAACCGGCCTCCTGTCGACATATTATTCAACTTATTTAGGCTTTAAGTAGCGTCAATTTAAGAATTATTCAATGTGTAGGTGATCACCGGCGCCTATTGTCCAATGGATTTCAAAATGCAAATGTGTTGCATTGGTGGACCTTGACCGATCTGTCTCCTAAAAAATTTCGGATGTAATATTTTTACCGGTCCGGCTTTTTTTTTGCTATAGGCTTTAAAATTAGAATTTTTCATGTGGTCACTGAATATTTCCGATAGAGTGATGGTAAAATGCCGCACCAAAATGACAGCCCGCTGTCGCTATTTCATCCGCTGATCGCCCGATGGTTTCACAGTCGTGTGGGGCAACCTGCGCCTGTGCAACAACAAGGCTGGGCTCGTATCGCCAACGGAGAACATGTGCTGATCACCGCACCCACCGGAAGCGGCAAAACCCTGACGGCATTTTTGTGGGCGCTCAATCAATTGATCCATCAGACCTGGCCCGGCGGCTGCACCCGGGTTCTATATATCTCTCCTCTTAAAGCGCTGAACAACGATATCCGGCGGAACCTGTTGACACCGCTCACCGAATTAAGATCCATCTTCGAACGGGAAAATGTTTTTTTCCCCAACATAACCGTCAAAACCCGCAGCGGAGATACGCCCCAGAACGAGCGACGGCATATGCTGCGCCACCCCCCCGAAATTTTGATCACCACACCCGAGAGTCTCAACCTGCTGCTCAGTTCAGCCGGCGGCAGAACCCTGCTCGGTGGCATCACCACGGTGATATTGGATGAAATTCATGCCGTGGTGGGAAACAAACGGGGGGTTCATCTGATCAGCGCCGTGGACCGTGTGGTGAGGCTTGCCGGGGAATTTCAGCGCATCTGCCTCTCCGCCACCGTCAAGCCCTTTGAGACCGTAGCCGAATTTGTAGGGGGGTTTACGCTCTGCGGCAGTGCAGCAGCTCCCACCTATGCACCAAGACCGGTTACCGTAGTCCGGAGCCAAATGCCAAAACAGTACCGGCTGACGGTTCGGTTCCCCAAAGAGGCGGCGGACCGGCACCCGGGCGAACCGGTATGGAAGCCACTGGTCCGTGAATTTAAAAAAATTATCGACCGCAACCGGGCCACGCTCCTGTTTACCAACAGCCGCCGGCTTTGTGAAAAACTCACCCTCAAAATTAACAAAGCACAGACCCGGACAACCGCTTATGCCCATCACGGCTCTTTATCGAGAGAGATCCGTCAGGAGGTGGAATCGAGACTCAAAAGTGGCAATCTCAAAGCCATCCTCGCCACCAATTCATTGGAACTGGGCATTGATATCGGAGATTTGGACGAAGTGGTCCTCATCCAAAGCCCGCCGTCGATCTCCGCTGCGGTACAGAGGGTAGGCCGCGCCGGGCACCGTATCGGCCGGATCAGCCGGGGTACGCTTTTTCCCACCCATAGCCATGATTTTCTGGAAGCAGCGGTGCTGGCTGCCGCCATACCCAACGCAGATATCGAAGGGATATCTCCGGTCCAATGCCCTTTGGATCTACTGGCCCAGATTGTGGTCTCAATGGTTGGCGTGGAGACCTGGGACCGGGATGAATTATATACCTGGCTCAAAACAAGCTACCCCTACCGCAATTTAAGCCGCACCCATTATGACCTGGTCCTCAATATGCTGGCAGGCCGTTATGAGCAAAGCCGAATCCGCGAGTTGAAACCGCGCATCTCCATCGACGCACTGGATAACACCATCACCGGCCGCCCGGGCGCCCTTTTGGCCCTGTACACTTCCGGCGGCGTCATACCGGACCGGGGGTATTATCAATTGCGCCACGCCGATACCAACGCCCGCATTGGAGAGTTGGACGAAGAGTATGTGTGGGAGGCCGCCATTGGACAAACCTTTACCCTTGGGACCCAAAACTGGAAGATCACCAAGATCACCCACAACGATGTATTTGTTTCCCAGGCAAGCCCAAAGGCCGTGGCCGCCCCTTTTTGGAAAGGGACGCGGCGGCGGCGGGATTTCCACTTCTCCCGTCGTCTGGCCGAATTCCTCGAGGATGCCCAGACGCGCCTGGATGAACCAGGCTTCATCGAAAGGCTTAAAACCCGCCACTTCATGAATTCGGTTGCGGCCAAAGAGCTGGTGGGGTTTCTAAAGCGCCAGAGAGAACACACCGACAGCGCCCTGCCCCACCGCCACCATCTCATCGTCGAATATATCAGCTCCGGGCCAGGATCCGTGCCCGGGCACCAGGTGGTACTCCACACCCTATGGGGAGGGCGCCTCAACCACCCCTTTGCGCTGGCGATGAGCGCCGCCTGGGAAGAAAAGTATGGCGATAGGATACAAGTCTATGCGGACAATGATTGTCTCTCTCTCATGCTGCCCCGCAAAGAGAGCCCTGAGGTGCTGCTTAACCTGGTAACCACTGCGCGCTTGCCTGAACTGCTCCGGAAAGAGCTGGAAGGCTCGGGTTTTTTTGGTGCTCGTTTTCGAGAGTGCGCCGGCCGCGCACTGCTGCTGACCCGGCGCAAAATTAACGAACGCGTCCCATTATGGATGAGCCGGCTGCGCTCCCAAAAACTACTGGACGCCGTATCCCGATTCGATGACTTCCCCATCTTACTGGAATCTTGGCGCACCTGCATCCAGGATGATTTTGATCTGGAGCACCTTCATCAGATGCTCACCGAAATCACCACCGGCGAAATCGCCTGGTCCATGGTGCGCACCTGCCGGGCCAGCCCCATGGCCCAGGGCATGGCGTGGCGCCAAATCAACCAGTACATGTACATGGGCGACGAACAAAAATCCGGCAAAGCCTCCCGCCTGAGCGGCGACCTGTTGAAGGATCTCATCTTCTCACCGGATTTACGCCCGGCCGTGACGAGAAGTATTGTCTCTGACTTTGAATTGAAACGACAACGACTGGCCCCCGGTTATTCACCGGCCACCCACCGCGATCTGCTTGATTGGGTCAAAGAGCGCCTTCTCATCCCGGCAGATGAGTGGCGCCAGCTCCTTGAAGCGATCCAACGCGACCATGGTGTGGACCCTGAATTCATGCTGAGGCCCCTATCCTCCAAGCTTGTGCTAATCACCCCGGAAAATGCGGCTCAGCCCCTTATCGGTGCAGTGGAAACCCTTCCAGAGACCATTGCCGCATGCCATGGTCGATCGACCCACATTGAATGCCATCCGGTTTTACCGGATCACTCCCTAGAGAGTATAAAAGCGATAGATCATGTTAATTCGGTGGAAATCGATCTGCCGGACCCAGAGCAAGCCCTGTGCATAAAGATCCTGGAGTGGCTGCAGTTCTACGGCCCGGTATCGGAAACAATGATAGTAAAATCCCTTGGCATCAGCTCTGCAAAATTGGGTCCCGCTCTGGAATCACTGATCCACAACCGCAAATTGATTAAAGGCCGCCTTGTAAAAAACGGCGAGGCCAACGATCTTTGCGACACTGAGAATTACGAAATACTGCTGCGGTTGACACGCATCGATGCAGCCCCTGCGGTGGAACCGCTTCCCATCGATCAGCTCCAACTCTTTCTGGCCGCCTATCAGAAAATCACCCAACCCCGATCCGGCGGCGAGATGATTTACAAAGTCCTCGATCAATTACTCTGCTTTCCGCTGAAAGCCGACATGTGGGAGTCGGAACTTCTTCCGGCCAGGATGTCACCCTATCGTATAGAGTGGCTGGACCGGATCATTCAGGAGACCGATCTAATGTGGGTCGGAGATAAAAACCAGCAGGTGATTTTTTGCTTCGAATCCGATCTAGATCTGCTCCAGGAAGAGAACATGGCGCAGCAACCGGAACCCGGGCAGCCCCATACAGGGTCAAAGGTCGAATCGGAGCCTTATCGCAAGATGTTCTTCGACCCCGCCGGCCGCTATCACATCACGACCCTGCAGCGCAAGACAAACCAATCGGCTGGACAACTATCCAACCGTCTATGGGAAGGGGTGTGGAAAAAGATCATCACCAACGACAGCCTACAGGCCCTGCGGCAGGGTATTGCCAACCATTTCAAACCACCCCGAAAAACGGCCGGGTATATTTCATCGGGCGGCCGCCAGAGGCGTTCGGGCCGGCGGCGTGGCGGCCAGGGAGCCTTTCACCAGTGGAAACAGGCGCATAACCTGCCGGGCAACTGGTTCTTGATACCACAGCCGCCCTTGATGGACGATCCTTTGGAGCATGAGGAGCGCAACAAAGCGCGTGTCCGTCTGCTTTTGGACCGTTACGGAATTCTATTTCGCGAATTGCTGCTGCGCGAAGCGCCCTCCTTTCGCTGGGCCGCCCTGTTCCGGAGTTTACGGCTTATGGAACTGTCCGGCGAAGTGCTCACGGGATATTTTTTCCACGGCATACCCGGGATCCAGTTCATTTCGCCCGGTGCTTTGCGCCTCCTGCAAAGCAGCCTGCCCCATGATGCAGTGTACTGGTTCAATGCCGCCGATCCGGCATCCATGTGCGGTGTCCAACTCGATGCGGTCCGGGGAACACTTCCGCCACGGCGACCGGCGACCCACCTCGTATTTCGGGGTGCCCGGCTGGTGATGGTGTCCCAACGACACGGCAAAGATTTGATTTTTCATGTGCCGCCGGACGAACCGGACATCGCCCTTTTTCTGGGCCCCCTGCACCATTTGCTCACCCGCCCTGCGGCGCCTTTTCGCAGTATCACCGTCGAGACCGTCAA
>JASFKE010000115.1:0-9089 GCA_050118795.1 Desulfobacteraceae bacterium
CATGGTCTCTTCTCGTCCGTACCGACCAGAACTCGGATTGGAAGCAGCACTAACAGAAATCCGAAAACACAGCGGAACTTTATACGACAGCACCGTGGTTGATGTCTGTTCTGCTTTGTTTGTACATGAGGGGTTTGATTTCAAAACCAAAGCATGGCAGCGCTCAGCACGGGGTTGAAAAGCTGGAGCCCGACTTTTGATTTTCCAGCAACATGGCAATCGCCACCGCTGGTCGCACTTGGCATTGGCAATGCAAGCCATTCGCATCATTGGGAATTGTTCGTTATTCGCAGACGGACCGAGTTAAATCAATAGTAAGCACAAGGGCGTTATTCAACTTCCTCAACTTTTGTGACCCGAATGTTAAGGCTTTCCGGATTTTCGGTTACGGTTCCGGTGATTTTGACCCTCTTTCCGATATAGGGTTTCAATTCATTTCCGGAGACATTGTAATCATTCCCGTCCGTAATGAAAAAAGTTCTATCTTCGAACACTGATACTATGCCGATATGCGTTGTAGCAACATCCGGGTTCGAAGCGTTCCTTGAATCCAGATCGTTTCTCAACCGATATAGCTGTCGTTCTCCTGGTTCTTCCAAGGCACAGTTTATAACTACTACCGACAATAATATTAAAGAAAGGTAAAATAAGTGCGAGGCTTTCATCTTGCATGTCCTTTTAAAGTGAAACCATCGTCTGATCTAAAACCTACAGCAAGGAAAGTGCCAGTTCTTCCCAGCCGGTCTGGGCTATGGGCAATTAATTCTATACCAGCTTACGACCATCGGAAGGCAGGATTATTTTAATCTTTATCTATCTGAAATAATAACTTTTAATTTACTTTTTCCAAATCTTTAGGTGCCTGAACATCTCCTTGCTTTTCTCGGTCGACAACGATTATGGCAGTACCTCAATGCGACACCCCTTTCCCGATAGCTTACACAGGAATTAAGAATTCCGAAAAAAATAAACAAAAATACAACAGGTTAACCTTCCTTCGGCCTTTGTACCCCAAAAGTGCTTCATCGCCGGAGGAATTTTCGGAACTTAGAGTTCCGACCACAGGAAACCGAAAATAATATATTGAAATTACAATGGGTTATTTTTTGGCACAAGGATTGCTATCTGGGCTAATTGATAGGTGTATTTAAAGTAAAAACGCCTAACCAATGATACTGCTATGTCGAAACACAAGGGTGGATTTTAGCAATGGCATCTACAACGGGGGATTCATTACGTCTGCGTCAGAAATCTGCGTTTAATTTATTATTTGCTTCAACGAGATTGTTGCCGAGCAGCATTCGGCAAGCATGGCGTGCGGTGTTGATCGATGCGTGCCTAATAATGATCGGCAGCATCCTATTTATCATCGGCCTGAAATCGATCCTCGTGCAGCATCAGCTGATTGCCGGTGGTCTTACCGGGGCGGCGATACTGCTGCATCATATTCAGCCTGGATTGGATATCGGTTGGTGGTATCTGATTTTAAACCTTCCCTTGGCTTGGCTTGGTTGGCACCGCATCGGAAAACGATTCATGATCCTCACGATCTTCGGTATGGTATTTTTTTCTGTGGCGGCGGTCTGGATAAATCCTTCGGCGATTGCGATTAACGAACCCATACTAGCCGTTCTGGCAGCGGGGGGCTTGTGCGGCCTGGGGACCGGCATTATCCTCCGGTCCAAAGGATCAGCGGGAGGATTGGACATCTTGTCTGTCTATCTCAAGGAAAAATGCGGATTTTCAGTGGGTGCCGTTGGTTTTGCCCTGAATGCCATTCTGCTTATGGCCGGGGCCTGGTTTTACAACCTGGAAGCCGCGCTGTATTCGGCACTTTTTCTGTTCGTCTGCGGCCGTGTCGTCGATGCGGTGATTGTCGGGATCAATCCACAAATGGTCCTGCTGGTGATCTCCGATCATTCAGAACAGATCGGCCAAGACCTGCTTCGTTCGCGCAGTTGCGGAATAACCTTCCTGAAGGGTGAAGGCGGGGTCAACCGTAACGAAAAAAAGGTGATCTATTCCGTCGCCCGCAAGATCGATATCCCAAAGTTAAGGACCCGTGTTCTGCAAATTGACCCAACGGCTTTGGTAATCGTCAATGAGGTCAGCGAAGTAACCGGACGCAAGACATTCGGCGGCATAAGCCGCAGCACCGCTAGCGCAGGAGTCCCGGAGTGAACATAGAGAACGATTTGATTGAATGCCCTCACGATTCGGGCAATTACTATTTCCGAAATGTGTGTACCGAAGTATTCCGCAATAGTGCGTATCGTTTGTGGTGTCGCGACTGCAAACATTTCGATCAGCTCGCACAAACAAAGGAGATGGGCCGTGTTGACACCCTCGCAGATATAGACATTCAAGGATCTTCTAGAAAACCAACTGGCGAAACTGGCAAGTAAAGCAGGCGGAACCATGGCCGACCTGCTAAGTCAATCCATTAGTGCCGCCGATCCCTTGGATCTGACGACCATGGATTCCGAACGCAGTTTTACGCTAAAGACCTGGGATCCTGCAAGACGGTGAAAATTGATAAAGACAACACCACCATTGTAGACGGCGCCGGCACCAAGGCTGCCATCGAAGGCCGTGTCAAGCAGATCCGGGCCCAGATCGAAGAGACCACGTCCGATTATGATCGTGAAAAGTTGCAGGAACGGTTGGCAAAAATTATCGGCGGCGTTGCAGTCATCAATATCGGTGCCGCGACGGAAACCGAAATGAAGGAAAAAAAGGCGCGGGTGGAAGATGCCTTGAACGCTACCCGGGCCGCCGTGGAGGAAGGCATCGTCCCCGGTGGCGGCGTGGCCCTGGTCCGATGTCTAAAAGCAAACGAGAAAAGGGCGGAAGCCGTCTGATTAGACCCTCTGCCAGTATCTCCTCTTTCAGATAGGTATTCACGTAAGCATCCAGCTCTTCTTCCGGATGCTTGCTGAGATACACCCCCAGGCAATCCGCCGTATCGCAGGTAACGGTTTGAATCAAAATCAGGTACTTCCCGGCAAACCAGAGGAAACATCCCCGCATTCCATTTCATAGTCCTATTGCCAGTTATCTGAATAATTCACATTACCGGTGCTAATAGGACGAATTCAAGACAAATTTTATCAGTCCTGAATCTGTTATGGAAGATCAATATTTACCGTGGCGAACAATTTCGCCCTCGATGAGGTAGATCACCTCTTCTGCGATATTGGTGGCGTGATCGGCCAACCGTTCCAGATGGCGGGATATGAGCAGCAGGTTGATCATGTATCCGACCCTGGCGGGGTTTTTCTTAATGGCCACTTTGATTCGGTCGTAGGCCACTGTTTTCAAGGCATCGACCTCATCGTCCAGGGTGATCACTTTGAAGGCGAGGTCCACATCCATATTGACCAGTGCATCCAGGCTCATTTTCAGCATGGTTTCCGCTTTTTCCGCCATGGGGGCATAATCAAAAACAAAGTCCATTTCCGGCCGTTTGGCAATGATCAAGACCCTTTCAGCGATATTGACGGCTTGATCACCGATCCGTTCCAAATCATTGGTGATTTTGATTACCGTTGCAATGAACCGCAAGTCAACGGCCACCGGCTGGTGAAGGGCCAGAACCTTTAAACACTCCTCTTCCACCTCCACTTCCATCTCGTCGATTTCCCAGTCGGTGTCGGCGATTTTTTGAGCGATGACAGCATCCCGGTTATCCACCGCAGCGCTGGTCATGCGGACCCTCTCTTCAACCAATGCTCCCAAGGTAAGGATCTTCTTTTTGATTTTGTCCAACTCTCTGATCAGGTATCTTGCCATGCTATCCTCTTGTCTATCCGAAACGACCGGTAATATAGTCCTGTGTTAATCTATGGCGCGGGGTGGTAAAAACCTGGGGTGTCGAGCCCACTTCAATCAAATCACCTAGGTGAAAGTAGGCCGTGCGCTGGGAAACGCGGGAGGCTTGCTGCATGGAGTGGGTCACAATCACAATGGAGTATTGCTGCCGCAGCTCGTCGATCAAATCTTCGATTTTCCCGGTGGCAATGGGGTCCAGGGCGCTGCAAGGCTCATCCATCAAGATCACTTCCGGCCCTACGGCGATGGTCCGTGCGATACACAGCCGTTGCTGCTGCCCGCCGGACAGTCCCGTTCCCGGATTGTCCAGACGGTCTTTGACCTCCTCCCACAACCCGGCCTTGATCAACGATCTCTCCACCACTTCATCGGTTTCGGATTTATTGCGCACCAGACCGTGAATTTTGGGGCCGTAGGCGATATTGTCGTAGATAGACTTGGGAAAGGGGTTGGGTTTTTGAAACACCATACCCACCTGGGCACGCAATGGCACCACATCCACGCGTTTGTCGTAAATATTGGTATCGTCCAGATGGATCGTTCCGGTGACCCGGCAGATATCAATGGTATCGTTCATCCGGTTGAGGCAGCGAAGAAAAGTGGACTTTCCGCATCCCGACGGACCGATCATGGATAGGACTTCGTTACTGGCGATATCCAGGGAGACTTCCCGGATTGCGTGTTTGTCGCCATAATAGACGTTGACGTCACGGCAGGCCATGCGGGGATGATCCACAAACGGCTCGCCCACGGTTTCCGGCACTTCCAGCTGCTGAGGAGGCTGATTCAAGGCAGCCCCCTTCGCCGGCGCCGCGTCGCTATCCGATGGCAACTTGTCCTGTCCATCCTTCAAACTCTTGTCTTTGGGTACGTTGTTCCGATTAAAAGCAAAATCCATTATGCATATCCGTTTCCAGCGCCCTTAACGGCATATCATAGGAGGTGCCGGTCGGCAAGCGACCGGCACCCGATGAGGATCTTAAAGGTCGTTAAGGGTCATGGTCTTAAGGTTTTTGACATTATCTTTGAACATTTTACGCTCTGCATCGGGCATGGGGATCATTCCCTTTTCAGCCAGGTAACCGTCCGGACCCCACGCTTTTTCACTGGTGAACTCGTTCAGATATTCACGCATTCCCGGAATCGTATCCACATGGGCCTTTTTGACATAGAAGAACAAGGGGCGGGAAACCGGGTACTTTCCTTCGGCAATGGCTTCAAAGGTGGGGGCAACGCCATCCACGACGGAGCCTTGAACTTTATCCGAGTTTTGGTCAAGGAAGCTGAAACCGAAGATGCCGATGGCGTTTGGATTGGCATTGAGTTTTTGAACGATCAGGTTGTCGTTCTCGCCGGCTTCGATATAGGCGCCGTCTTCACGAATTGTGTGACAAAGGGCTTTGTAGGCTTTTTTGTCACTCTTTTTCATGGAGCTTATCCAGGCAAATTTCTTGGCGCCGCCCTCCATGGCCAACTCGACAAATGCATCGCGGGTGCCGGAAGTCGGGGGGGGACCCAATACTTCGATCTTGATATCGGGCAGCGCCGGGTTCACATCTTTCCAGGTCTTGTATGGGTTGGGCACTGTTTTCTCGCCGCCTTTGGGATCCGGAACGTTTTTGGCCAGGGCCAGAAAAACATCCTTGCGGGTCAGCTGCATGACCTTGGCTTTTTTGGAGTTGGCCATGACGATGCCGTCATATCCGATCTTGACCTCAACCACATCTTTGGCGCCGTTTTTCAGGCACATTTCAAGCTCTGATTTTTTGATCCGGCGGGAGGCATTGGTAATGTCGGGATGTTGGACGCCAACGCCGGCGGCAAAGAGTTTCAATCCGCCGCCGGAACCGGTGGATTCGATTTTGGGGGTTTTGAAAGAGGTGGTTTTACCAAACTGTTCCGCCACAACGGTGGCAAACGGATAGACCGTGGACGAGCCTACAATGCTGATATAATCCCGGGCGGAAGCCGCAGCAGCAGGACCGACCATTCCGGCCAACACCATTGCTGCAGCACCAGTTAATAATAACGCTTTCTTGATCATCTTACTTCTCCTTTGTTGTCTGTTGTGCAAATAATTTTTTGTTCACAGTTGAAGGCTTCGCAAAAAACTCATGGATATCTTACCAACGCCTTTCGAACTTTCTCCTCAACACCACCGCCAGCCCGTTCATTGCTATCAAGAAGGCCAGCAGCGCCAGGGTTGCAGCGGAAGTGCGTTCCACAAAAGCCCGTTCAGGGCTGTCCGCCCAAAGATAGATCTGTACCGGCAACGCCGTTGACGGGTCTGTGAAACCTTGGGGAATGTCGACGATAAAGGCCACCATACCGATCATCAGCAGCGGGGCGGTTTCGCCCAGTGCGCGCGCCATTCCGATGATGGTGCCGGTGAGCATGCCCGGCAGCGCCAGCGGAAAGACATGGTGCCAGATCATCTGCATCTTGGAGGCGCCAACCCCTAACGCGGCGTCACGGATGGAAGGCGGTACGGCTTGCAGGGCCGCGCGACTTGCAATAATAATGGTGGGCAGCGTCATCAGGGTCAGCACCAGGCCGCCCACCAGCGGCGCAGAACGCGGCAGGCCAAATGCATTGAGAAAGACCGCCAGACCCAACAATCCGAATACAATGGAGGGAACGGCGGCCAGGTTGTTGATATTGACCTCAATCAGGTCGGTCCAGCGGTTTTTGGGTGCAAACTCCTCCAAATAGACGGCGGAGGCCACTCCAATGGGAAAAGAGAGCGCCAGGGTAATGAGCAAGGTAAAGAAACTACCACAGGTGGCGCCCCAGATACCTGCCAGTTCAGGCTCTCGACTGTCTCCGGCCGTAAAGAAGGTCCTATTGAATTGTTTTCGGATCTTTTTGTCGGCGGTCAGCCGGTCGATCCAGGAGAGTTTTTTCTCGGAAATTCTCCCGCCCCCCCCAGTCTCAGGTCGGCGCTCCAAATGGCCTTTGACCAGCATATCCACATCGTCATCGGCCGGCACCCACACCCATTGGGTCTTGCCAATCAGGCTGCGGTCTTTAAGGACCATCTCTCTGAGCTGGTAAGCGGCCCCGGAACTGACGATTTGATAGAGCTGGCGCTTGTCGCTGCGGCCTTTTACTTCGGGAAACATATCGCGCAAGGCGGCTTTGACGATGCCGGCGTAATCGGCGGTGCTCAGCTCATCCGCCGGCAGGCGTTCGGGGTCGAAATGGACTTGGATTTGAATGAAGGTTTGCAGCAGGGCCGTGTACCCATTGCCGATGATACTGATAAAGAGAAAGGATAGAAACACGAGGCTGGCGATGATGGCGGCCAGCCCCATGAACCGAAAGCGTCGTTCTGAACGGTAGCGCTTTGCCAGCCCTTTCTGGACGATATCGATGGTTTTGGTGTTGTTCTTCGGCGTATCTGAATTCTGATGATTATTCATATTGCTCACGATACTTACGCACCACCTGCAATGCGATGATGTTGAGGCAAAGGGTGGATATAAACAAGAGCAGCCCCAAGGCAAAGGCCGCCAGGGTTTTAGGGCTGTCGAACTCTTGGTCGCCCACCAGCAATGTGACGATTTGAACGGTCACTGTCGTAACGGTTTTCAGAGGGTTGACCGTCATGTTCGCGGTCAGGCCGGCCGCCATAACCACGATCATGGTCTCACCGATAGCCCGGGATATGGCCAGCAGCACCCCTCCGACGATACCCGGCAGGGCCGCCGGAAGGACCACCTGCCGAATGGTCTCCGCCTGGGTGGCGCCTAAACCATAGGCGCCGTCCCGCAACTCCTGGGGAACGGCATTGATCATGTCATCGGAAAGGGAGGATACAAACGGTATAATCATGATCCCCATGACCAGTCCGGCCGCCAAAGCGCTTTCGGAGGAGACATCCAGGCCGATCTGCTGTCCAAACGCCCGGATGGTCGGTGCCAAAACAAGGGCGGCAAAATAGCCATAGACCACGGTGGGTATTCCAGCCAAAATTTCCATCAACGGTTTGGCCGCGGATCTAAATTTTTTACCGGCATATTCGGACATGTAGATGGCCGAC
This sequence comes from Desulfobacteraceae bacterium, assembly GCA_050118795.1. Taxonomy (GTDB): domain Bacteria; phylum Desulfobacterota; class Desulfobacteria; order Desulfobacterales; family Desulfosarcinaceae; genus JARRKU01. Next base: position 7,874 of record JASFKE010000115.1, read on the forward strand.
ATCAGGCCGATGGGGACGGCGACCACCATGGCAATACCGGAGATCAGCATGGTTCCCGCGATGACCGGTACGGCCCCGAAGGCCCCTGACGATCCCACCTGATCTTCACGAATGGCCATCTGCGGGCTCCATTCGAGACCGAATAAAAAGTCAAAGGGCGAGACGGTCTGAAAAAATCGGATGGCTTCATAGAGAACGGAGAGCACGATCCCGATGGTGGTGAATATGGCCACTGTGGAGCAGGCCCCTAAAATCCATAACACCAGTCGTTCCACATGATTGCGTGCCCGCATCTTGAGTTGGATGCGCTGGCGCACCCAAACCAGGCAGATGATGGCCACGGCCATGGTCGCCACAGCCAATGAAGCATCGCTTATGTGTTGGATACGGCGGTATTGGTCGGCAGCCGCCCGCATGGCGGGGCTGACCTGGCCGGAAATGATGTTTCCGTCAACCAGGTTACGAATATCATTGACGATCAGGTTGATACGATCAGCGGGCAGAGACTTGAGCTCTTGGGGTAATCCGGAGACCACCCAACTCGTGATGATGTTCCCCTCAAAAGCTTGCCAACAGAAAAAGATGGTAAAAGCCGGTATTGCGCACCATAAAGCGGTCAGCATACCGTAATAGGCCGGGCGTGAATGAAGTTGGTGGATTTTGGTTCGGCCGCCGGCTACGGCCACCGATCGGCGCAGGCCCAAATAATAAGCTGTCAGGCAGAGCAGCAATAAAAGGAAAAGCAGTGTGCTGGGTGTGATCATGTCAGGCCTTGCTCCAATAATATCAAAACGATCTCCATATTTCGCACTCCACGGCATTTTGCCCCATCGCTGCCAAGGCAATACTCGCCGTGATGGCGCGCAACTTAAGCAAACCGTGTTTGAGAAATGTTGGCGTCATGTTAGATTTTTGTTAGCAAATGGGATAACAGGGACTACACCGCCTTTGCCAGAAGATCGGGTTTGGAAGCGGCGATGGTGTCTTCACAGTACATGTCCAAGGTTTTCAGAAAGGCCGCCTCAATTGAACGCTCTTCCACATACCTACGCGCAGCCGATCCCATCCTCCGGATGCTTTCCGGGTGGTTGACCATTGTTTCCATGGCCTCTTGCAAGGCCTGCAGGTCATCTCCCGGCACCACAAGGCCGGTCTGCCTGTGAATCATGTTTTCCCGGGGCCCGCCCTGGTCGGTGACGATGACCGGTAAACCTGA
>JASFKE010000116.1:0-9089 GCA_050118795.1 Desulfobacteraceae bacterium
TGGGAATCGGATTGATCTGGACAGCTGGTGTCTGTCGTAAAAATTTGCAATAATAACTAATTCATCCATATAAACAGAGCGGCCTGTGTAATTTCCCACAGGCCGCTTCATTATTGTGCAATACCGCGACGACCGATAACGCACTCCAGATTAATTGTCTTTATCTATAGGCTTTAAGACAATTAATCTGGCAAGGCTAGAGGGAGGAAGCTGTATTGTAATACCGCGACGACCGATAACGCAGTCCAGATTAATTGTCTTAAAGCCTATCGCATTAAGTGGGCGATGGCCTTCTCTAACCCATCGATAGAAAGCTCAAACATAGGAAAGATATTGCTGATCAGGCCGATGGTGCGTGTGTAATCCCATTGAAATCGGGGGATGGGATTGAGCCACACCGAATGTTGAAAGGTCCGGGAGAGAAATTTCAGACACTCGATACTGGGCCGTCCGGATCGCTCGGAAATGTGGATGGAACCGTCCTGGGCCATCAACTCGTAGGGGGCCATACTGGCATCGCCCACAAAGATAAAGCGGGTCTCAGGGTCGCTGCGCGCCAAGGCATCGATCCGGACCGGTTTGCGATATCGGGCCGCATCCTCCCACAGGGTATCGTAAACCGTGTTGTGAAAAAAGTAGGTTTTCAACTCCTTGAACTGGGTTCGGGAATAGTCAAAAAGGGTCTGCACCACTGGAATATAGGGATCCATGGACCAGCCGCCGTTGTCGATGGCCAAAGCCACCTTGAGCCGGTCCTTGAGGCTGCTTTCGAATACGATCTCGATCTCCCCGGCACTCTTCATGGTCTGATAGATGGTTTCATCCACATTGATCTGGTCTTTTGGGCCGGCAGGCCTCAAATGGCGAAGGCGCTTCAAAGCCTCGCCCATCATGGCGCGTGTCAAAGGACCTTGAAGGGAATAGTCCTTGTACCGCCTCTCCATGGCCACTTTGACGGCGGACTTGTTGCGCGACACGCCGCCGACCCGCATACCCCCCGGATGGGTTCCGGAATGGCCCACCGGTGAGGTGCCGCCGGTGCCGATCCAACGACTGCCGCCGTCATGGCGACCTTCCTGATCCTTGAGACGCTCTTTAAAATAGTCGATCAGCTCTTCAGGTGAGAGTTTCTGAAGATCGGAAGCGTTTACCCCAAGGGCATCGGCGATGGCCTTGGGGTCCGTCAGCCACTGTTCCAACATGGCCCGGGCCAGTTCATCGATCTCGACCCCCAGGGGATCCGTCAGCTCCGCTCCTTCAAAATGGTGGGCGAACACCTGGTCATAGAGATCAAAGTAGCGTTCGCTCTTGACCAGTATGGAACGGGATGCGGTATAAAAATCGTCCAAAGACAGGATCAATCCTCGGTCCAACGCCTTGTGCAGGGTCAAAAAAGCGGTCGGCGTTACCGGCACACCGTGATCTTTCAAGGTATAGAAAAAATCGATGAACATGAAGCCGTCCTAAAATCGCGACCGCCGCCGGGTCCCCTCAACCGCCATTTGATAATCCCTGCTCTTTTTAAACAGCACCCCCAAAAAGGGCGGTTCACCCTTGGCCAGGGATTTGGGGTTGAAATCCGGATCGGTCTGAAGGGCGCGAATCCAGTTAATCAACTCCCTTGTGGCGGGACGTTTTTCCACACCTTCCACCTGACGCAACCTGTAGAAGGCGGAAATGGCATTCTGGGCCATAGACTCACTGATATCGGAGAAATGAACAGCGATAATCTTTCGCATCATTTTGGGATCGGGGAAAGCGATGTGGTGGAAATTACAGCGCCCCAAAAAGGGGTCGGAGAGATCCTTTTTGGCATTGGAGGTTATGATGATCACAGGCCGATGCCGGGCTTTTATGGTCTTGTCGATCTCAATGATATCGAAGGCCATCTGGTCCAGAACGTCCAACATATCGTCCTGGAAATCGGTATCGGCCTTGTCGATCTCATCAATGAGCAATACGGTGCGGCGATCGGCGGAAAAAGCCTGGCCGATCCGTCCCATTTTGATATAGGCCTCGATATCGCTGACATCCCGGTTGCTGTCACCGAAGCGGCTGTCATTGAGGCGCGTTAATGTATCATACTGATAGAGGGCCTCCACCAATTTCATACTCGATTTGACATTTAAGACAATCAACGGCATGGCCAAACTCTCGGCAATGGCGTGGCCCAGCATGGTTTTCCCTGTGCCGGGCTCCCCTTTGAGCAGCAAGGGCATCTCCAACGCCATCGAAACATTGACGATCTGGGACAGCTCATGGTCAAGCACATAGCGCTCGGCTCCGGTAAAGGCAGCGGTTGTCATTGGTACTCCTTTAATAATAACTTATAAAATCAAAAGCATACACTCACTCAACACTTTATGGTGCCGCAAAAAACCTGCAACATATCACCCCGGCAAAAGGCCGCCGACGACGATTAGCCTCGCACGCGCTTTGACAGCTCTTTCGTTAACATCAGCACTTTTTGACTCAACTCAGGTGTCAATGAACCGGTTCCGCAGGACGGGGTGATAAATGACTGGTTCTTGATCTGAACCGGGTCCAATCCCAACGCCTCGAGTTGTTCCAGCTTGGAGGTCCAATCCTGCCACAGGGAGTCCACCGAGGCCGCCTCGATCTGCTCAGCCTGAAGCGTCGGCACCAGCCCCCAGGCCAGGCACCGGCCCGATGCCATATATCGTTTTAACTGATCGGCGTATAGGGCGAACTTGTCAAAATAGCCGTGAGCATCAAAATTAATGATGTCGACTTCCGATTCGAGCAAAAGGGACCAATCTGTATTGGCGCAGACATGAACACCGGCCAAGGCGCCTTGGGCGTGAACAGCGTCCATTACCTCTTTGAGGCATACCGAAATCTCTTCACGGGATATGCTGATAAATTCCGACGACCCATAACCGGCCAATGCCGGTTCATCAATGAAAAGGATGACCGGCACCCCGAATGCGCTCAATTTTTGCGCCTGCCAGGCCGCTTTCAATGAGAGCAGTTTTATGGCGGCATCCCGCAGGGCCTCATGATAAAAGATGGCCCGTTTTTCATGATCCTGCAAGGCGGTACAGAACGTAAAGGGGCCGGTGATCTGGCCTTTGACCGCTGCCAAATCGGCCGGCGGCGACTGTAAAGCGTCCAGCAAACTGAAAAAACCCCGGGCAACTTCAGGAGCCATGGCAAAGGGCGTGTCGTCACCAATCTGTGCTGGCTGCTCAATAGACAGATAGGCCTCGAAAAAAGCCAACATCTCGTTATCGAACCCGGGGTCGGCCGTATCGACATAGTTGCGGCCCTGTGACTGGACGAGGCCGGGAAGGCCGGCCATAAACTGCTCCACCATGCCTTCGTCTCTGTTGCTCGGCAATTGGACCCAGTTGGGAATCTGGGGTATATGCTCCAGAATCAAATGGGTTGCCTCTGCATGGCTCTTAAGCGGCTGGCTGCCAATTAGCATTGGCAGTCCATTGGGTTTAAAATTATTTGTCATCGATTAAATCCTTATTTAGCGTGAAATCGGGTGTGGTGTTTCCTGTAACCGCCACTTTATAGTTGAAACAGATCCGGACCGTGTATCATGCCCAAATCCTCAATACAAGAATTAGACAATTGGAAGCCGCGCAGAGCTGGCAATTACACGCCACACACCCATGGGCCAGATTGACACCCCAATGACCGGGTGCTATAGTTTTTACAGGCTTTAAGATAATGTTTTTGGAATTTGTTATCGGTGGTCGCGGCATTGCAATAGATCTTGCTGCCTATAGCCTTGCCAAAAACATTATCCTAAAGCCTATAGACAGTATCGATGAGTATTGATGGTTCATCAGAGCTCCGCAACAGGGGACACCATGAGCAAAGTGATTTCACTGGACGACAAGCTTAAGCTTTCGGCCGAACAGAGAGAGGTGCTGGAGCGTAAACGTAAATTAATGGCCGTTCGCAAGGTGTTCCAATGCACCCACTGTGCTTCAAAATGCGAACGGTGCGGCACCAGTCTAGTGCCGGAGAACCAGACATACAAGGACAATCCCAGGATTCCATATAATTTTTGTGATTGTTGCTCTGAAGAGTATATCGAATACATTGACCGTCTGCAGGCCAAAGGGAGTTCAAAAGATTATTGGTACAACCATGCATGGCTTAAAGTTTGGCAATCATGGATCGTATACCAGGGCGCCATAGACCAGTACCTGCGAAGCAAGGAATTCCGCCAATTGCTGAATGAATTGCGTCCCGAGGATGATCGTACCTGAGGATGGCCATAATAGATGATCATAATAATTGACTAAGAGGCTGGTCCGTGCGATTGAAACTATTCAACAGTTCAGATATTCAATATTGATGGAATAATAGTCAGGAGGAAATTATGTTTGGTGGTCTTGGAGTGCCGGAATTGATCATCATTTTGGTGATAATTCTAGTCATATTCGGTGCAGGAAAATTGCCGCAAATCGGAGAGGGCATGGGCAAAGCCATACGCAATTTCAAATCCGGTATCAGCAAAGAGGAGAGCCAGGATCCGGATAAAATAGAGAATGATAAAAAAGCTTAGCACCCTAAAATTGCACTTTGAATGGGGCGGATGGATGCGTTGGCACTCCCCGCCCTTTTTTTTTATCCGTTGGACATATATCCGGGCACAAACCCTATCTGGGGAACTTCAGATAGGGCGTAATGACATCGTTTTTGCTGCCGCCGGTGCCGTCGTAGGTGATATCGACCATGGGTGTATGGGTGACCTTTTCAATGACGGCTGCCATAGCTGCGGTGGTCTGGGAGGGGCAGCAGAAGGCCGGGCTGGCCTGCACGAACAGGGCGATGTCCGGGTGGTATTTTTTGAGGTAGTGGATTTTAAGGATGTTCTCCATGGTCTCGCCGGTGTTTTCAATACGAATGCCGTAAGTGGATAGGATCTGTTCGGGAGATTCATCATAGACCGGCTCGGGCTCTTTTAAAATGCGCTGGAAGTATTTGTAGTAGGTCCTCTCCAGGCGTGTGATAGTGGCGATGAAGGCTTTGGAGGAGAGGGCTTGCAGGTAGAGACCTTCCACAAACCATTTTCGCCTGTAAGGCTGAGCGATCATTTTGACATAAGCGCTGTAGGGTGTCGTAACGACCTCGCCGCCCTGGGCTTCGATGAAGTGGATCAGCTCCTGATTGATCACGTCGTTGTCCCGTACATACAGATCGCCGAAAATGGCCACCTTGGGCCGCCGGTGCTCCCGGTCTGCCCTTCGGCATTCGATACCTTCAAACCATTCAACGACCTGGGCCAGGGCCGCTTCTTTGGATCGGCCGAAGCGAAAAGCCGTTTCGAGCAGAGCCAGGCTTTTGCGCAGGACCTGATCTGTGGCGCCGGCAACGCGTTCATAGGGCCTGACGCGGCAGCCCATTTTCTTGAGCAACCCACCGAACATGTAAGCCAAATAAGTGTTGACCGGCAGTTTCATGGAGATATCGGCCAAAGAGAGCCGGCCGGTGTAAATCTCAGCCCGGTTTACGCCGTTACCGTGGGATTGCAGGATGCTTTGGATCTGAAAAGCATAGAGTCCGATGTTGCAAGCGATCTTGGACCGGCCGATCCACAGCGCGGTGCGACCCGGATCCAGGTCGTGATCGGCCATATAATCGATAAACGCCTGGGCGATGATGTTAAGGGGAATGCACTGTCCGTTGTTAAAACGCATACTTTTGCGCATACCGGCATCGCTGCCCCGGAGCAGCCGCGCGTCAAAGCCCTCCCTTTGCAGGTTGGCGACGACCAGGCGTTGGGCGGTTTCGTCCCAATTGGGAAACAGCAGGGTTTTTTCCGCCAATGCGCCGGCTCGCCGGGGCAGCAGGGCCGGAATGGGGGCTGGGACCGCCTTTTCGACACTTTGGGTGTGTCGGATGTGATGACTGCGGAAAGCGGCGATGGCGGCTTCGATGCGGGTCTCGTAACCCACATTGGAGTCGTGTTCATCCAGTTGCAGGATAAGATAGGGTTTGTTGTGGGCGGCCATCACCTTTTTGAAATAGTCGATGACAAAACTGTCCGGGGTGCAGTTAAAGGCCGTTACCAGCACCGGATAGGCGCCGGCTGCGCGGGCGGTCACCTCGGCCGCCTCCAGAATGCGCGCGGCATAATGCCAGTGGATTTCGTCGGTCAGGGGCTCGATGGAGCGGACCTCTTCCGGCGTATAGGTGAGCATGTCCTGGTAAAAGGTTTTTACCCCCAGGGCGGCAAAGATATCCAGAATGCCTTTGTTCATGGCAGGCACCAGAACCGTATAGGGTCTGCCCAGCAGCACGGCGTGGAGTTGCGCGGACGCCTGCCGGTGGCGCTGATAGACACCTTTCAATCGGATTTGGGCCGCCTTGCCGAAGGCCAGCGCCGCATCGTAGGCCGCGGAAACATCAATAAAACCGATGTTGCGGCCGAGTTGGACGTTGAGCATGCGGTGCAGTTGCCGTTTGGTGACCAGTTCATTGTATAGATAGAGGATCAGGGGCTTCAACAGCTTTTTTTGGGCGTTGAGGGTGGGAAGACAAGAGGCGATGCATGGCGCGAACTGGGTGTAGTAGCAGTACTGCCGCCGGACGCTCTTTTTGGAAGCCTTTTGCTCCAGGTAAAAGGGCAAAAAGAGATAATCGCATTGTGACAACAGGTGGCTGACATGCCCGCAGAGCGCCATTATAGGGCCGCAGAAAGGGGCTCCGGCCAACGGCTTTCCGGTTTTGACGGCGTCGGTGCAAGCCGTGCTGGTGACGGTGGCAAAGCCCAGGCTATGGAAGAAATGTTGCCACAGGGGTAAATCTTCTACGAGGTGCAAGGCGGCCGGCAGGCCGATGGCAGGGCTGCGTGGCGGGTTTCCGAACCGGGTCGTTCCAAAGGCTTTTTGCCGTTCGGCCAACAGGTCAAAGCCGGTGCGGTTCAGGCTGACCCGTTTGGGGGTTTGGTAGTCCCGTCCGCACAGGAATCCATAAGCGGTCTCATGCCCCCGGACATCGGCTACGCTGATTTTACAGTGGTTGGTGCACAGCTCGCAGGTTTCGGAGCGGATGGGGATCTTGTGCTTGAAAAGGTCCAGCCCTTTAAAGCCGGTGCGGGCTGTCCCTTGTTCGGCCAGGGCCAGGGCGCAGCCCATGGCGCCGGTAAGATGGCAGAAACGGGAGACAAAGAGGGGTTTTTGCAGGCGCTGCTCCATGGCGGCCACCAGGGATCGGTTTTTCGCGGTGGCGCCCTGGAAGGTGATGGTCGTGCCGATGCTGCTTTCATTGGCCACCTTGCTCAGGTAGTTCTCCACCACCGAATGCAGCACGGCGGCCAGCACCTCGTCTACGGTGTAGCCGTTGGTCAGGTAGTGATTGATATCCCGTTCCATGAACACCGTGCAGCGCTCGCTGGCCAGCGGGGATCGCCGGTGTTCAGTGCGCGGGGCGATGCGCTCCAGGGTGCACCCCAGCTTCTGGGCCTGCTCTTCGATAAAACTGCCGGTGCCGGCGGCGCAGACCGCATTCATGTTCGAAAAAGTGACCCGGCCCTGTTGCAGGGTGGTGAATTTGGAATCCTGGCCGCCGATTTCAATGATGGTATCCACCGCCGGGTTGAGGGCCACGGCGGCTTTGGCATGGGCCGTGATTTCATCGAGGATCAGGTCGGCCCCCACGATGCGTCCTGCGAATTTGCGTCCGGACCCGGTGGTGGCCACGCCCTTGATGTTGACAGCCGCATCTTGGGTTTCGAGCAGTCCGGCGATGGCGGCCAGCAGATTTTGGGTGGCTTTCACCGGCTTGCCAGCGGTGCGGGTATAAAAACCGGCCAAAACAATCCCATCGGTGGTCATCAAGACGGCTTTGGTGCTGGTGGAGCCGATGTCGACACCCAGATAGCCCCCCCGGCCGGAAAAGGGTGTGAGATCTTCGTACAGATCGACCTCAACCGGATTGACCGGGTCCCAGCGCGTTTCAGCGTAGGCGAGCCGGCTGGTGAAAACGGGGTAGTCGGAGAGCGTAAGCTCAATGGGATCGTGGCAGAGCTGTTTTTCAAAGGATTGGGGGATGACGATCGTCTCCACCGTCATGGGAGGTGAAAGCTGCGGCTGGGTGGTTTCCGGCAGCAGGCACAGGGCAGCCCCAACAGCCTCGCAAGGGTGCTGCGCCACAATGAGCTCCAAACCGATCAAATCGCGGATATGGCCGGCCACCGCCAGGTTATTGGCCACCCCGCCGGTCAGCAGAACCGGGCCGAGGGGGGTCTGACCGCTGAACAGCACGTCCACCACATTCCTGGCCAGACCATAGCATAACCCGTCGCAGATCTGTTCGAGCCGGTAGCCTTCCTGTTGGGCATGGGCCAGGTCGGTTTTGGCAAACACCGCGCAGCGGGAGGCGATTTTCGGGATGGCGCCGGCGTTGCGCTGCGCCAGGGCTGCGAGGGCGGCCGAATTTTCAAGTTTCAGGCGCAGGGCCTGCTGGTCGAGAAAGCTGCCGGTTCCGGCGGCGCAGCCGGTGTTGGCGCGAAAGGTGCGATAATTGCCCTGGGGGTCCAGTTGGATCAAGCCGAATTTTTCAGCGCCGATGATCACAATGGATCTGGCCTGGGGGTAGAAGCGACGCGCCGCCGCCATGACAGCCACACGGTTGTCGTAGCGCCGGGTGGCCTTGATCGAGGCGGGGGTGGATGCAGTGGCGGCGATACCGCCGACGCTGGACAGATCGAAGGGCTCCAGGACTTGTTTCAGAGCCTTTTCGGGATCACCGTGGTGGAATCCGTAACACGATGCCGTCAGGTCGCCGGAAGGGGCGATCCGGACCACTGAATAGGCGCTGGAGCCGATATCGATACCTAAAATGGTGCCCGTCGATCTCATAAGCGTACCATGCGCTATGGGTGTACCGGCGCCGCCTCAAGTAAAAAAGGCGCTCAGGGTCAGCAAAGGGAAAGGGGCCGGATTCTAGAGTGCATCACTCTGAATTAAATTTAGCGCTATATCTGCTGGGTGTCAAAGAGTGACTGCAAATCTCGACGATTCCCGGCAAAGCGACCGGCCGGGAAGCGGTGTGGTCCGGCAACCACCAGCGCCCATTCCAAGGAGTGCCAAGGCACATTA
>JASFKE010000117.1:0-8976 GCA_050118795.1 Desulfobacteraceae bacterium
ACCCTAAATCCTTGGCCACCAGGGCGAGCGTGCCGGTATCGAGGACGGGAGAGACAAAGGGCGAAATGTTGTTTTTGGTAAAAGTGATTCGCTCTAGGTCATTCATATCCGCTATGGATATTTTTTTTATTCGACCGTGGCTGTGACAATATTGGGTCGAGTACTCAGGTGGCGGCACCACCTTGGTGAAAGTCTGGCCCGCCTTTTTTCTGATGGAGGTATGGCAGGGCATGAGTTGATCCGTTTTGCAGTGCGGCGGGGTACATCGCAACTCCGTAGGAACGGCGCTCATATTTTTGCTGCGTTGGGTCGTACTCTGTCTTTTAAATTTCCACGCAGCCAGCAGATCATCTGCTTCAGTAATAAATATAGTACGCTGGTTATTTTTTATTTGAGTTCTAAGTTCTGTTGCGGTGCTCATGGTCGCCTCCTTTTTCCGTTTATCGAATGGGTGCCGTATTCGGTGTCGTCGTCAATTAGGGCCTACATATGCGGAGTGGATGGGCTTTACTGTGAAAAGAACGCCACATCTTTATTCGTTACGATGCTATCGATAACAGCTACAACTAAGAGTTTTAATTTGCTTGGTGTGATTGGTAAATCTTAGAGAGTGCGTTTTTATAATAGAAAATCAATGATTAGTCAAGTCAGGAACGACACCCCAGTCGATTCTCGGCGAAGCGACCGGTCACTGAGTGCAAGCAAGAACGTTACAGAGATGACTAAAAATATTCACCGAGAATTGCTGTGATGCCCCTTTGGATACCCTCGTGTATAGACAGCTTTCATTCTATGGGCAACAACCGAGTTGATTGCCAGGTATGGTAATTGTTGAATGTATTATATTTAACGCTGACAATGTTTTTCATCTTTTTACGGTGATTGGATTAAAAAAAGGGTGCCACCAGTTCGGAGCTTGGTTATGGCCAAATATGTTTTTTATCTTTTTCTTGGATTTGTCGCGCTGCTGGTAATTGAGTTTTTTGAAATCTACGGTGTACCTTATCTCGAATTACCCGACTGGGTTTTAGGAACGGAAGAGGTGCTTCAGAAAAATGTTCAAGAGGCAGAGAAAATCGATTAGTACAGCTCGGGTCTGCGGTGGGGGAAGAAATGGCGCATGGGGTGGTTGCGAACCGCTTCCAGATCGGCGGCCTTAAGCTCGGTGATGAGCATGGAGGCCCTGGGGGAGATATCTTTATCGATCAGTTCGCCTGATGGTCCGATGACCATTGCATTTCCTGGGAAGAACAGGCCGTTGCAGTTTTCACCAATCTGATTGCATGCCACCACAAATACGCTGTTGTCAAATGCGCGGGCTGTAAGATGGCGCATCCAGGAGTCATGCTTTTGCGCTGCGTTGCCCCGTGGGGAGGCATGGGGCATGAACAGGATCTCCGCGCCGTGGCTGGTCATCACCGCCGACAGTTCGGGGAAATGGGCGTCAAAGCATAGCTGAATGCCAAAGGTCGCCGCTTTGATTTTAAATACCGGAATGGCATCTCCCTGGGTGTAGGTTTTTTTCTCCGGGGGGGCGGTGTGCACCTTTCGATAGATTTGCACCTGTCCATCCGGTGTAAAGGCGCAATGGCTGGCAAAGGGTGGTCCGTGTGGATTTTTTTCTGCCATACCGGCCAGGATGACGATCTTTTTATCCTTGGATAGTTGGGATAGCTCCCGGGTGATGAGGCCTGGGACGGGCAGGGCGATATCGGCCATCTCCGGACGGTTGCAGTAGCCGGTGATGTTGAGCTCCGGAAAGCAAACCAAGTCAGCGCCTGCTTCTTTGGCCTTTAAGGTCCATTCGACAGTGGTGGCCAGATTTCGATCAATATCTCCCACTGGGGCGTCACAGGTAACCGCTGCTATCGTAATATCTTTCATGTGAAACTATACATCAAACTTCGCCCTGATTTTGAATACCCTCGTCGCCGGCAGGTTCAAGATGGTCTCTATACCGGTCTGTTTGCTAATCAGCGCCAGATTATCGGAGATCTCCTCCCTGGATTCGGCTATGAAGGTAAACCAGACATTAAATTCATTATCGCGCACATAATTATGGGTTACACCAGTGTAACGGTTTACGACCGTGGCAAATTCGTCAATCTTATTTTCGGGGACCTTGGCTGCGCAGAGGGTGCTGACAAAACCAACCTTATGGGGCACGAAATTTCCCCCCACACGGCGTATGAGGCCTTGCTCTCTCATGGCTTTCACACGATTGATGACGAGCTCTTCTTCCAGGCCGAGCTCATTGGCAATGACGCGGAAAGGTCTGGTATCAATGGGGAAATCGGATTGGATCCGGTTGATGATCATTTTGTCGGTGGCATCCAGCTTCAAGTCTATACGCTCCTTTTGCATGGCAAGGCATTATCTGCTAAGCCGGGTTCGGGATTAGTTTAATATGCAGTTTCCGCGTGCGGGGGCCGTCAAAATCACAATAAAAGATGCCTTGCCAGGTTCCCAATACCATTTTGCCGTTTTCCACAGCCACCATTTCGCTGGCCCCCATCAAGGACGACTTGATGTGGGCCGGAGAGTTTCCCTCCATGTGGCGGTAATCCGCCTGCCAGGGCACCATTTGGTTCAACACCATCAAGATGTCACGGCGAACATCGGGATCGGCGGCTTCATTGATGGTAATGCCGGCGGTGGTGTGCGGGACATAAAGCATGCAGATGCCGTTAGAAAAGTTCTCAGCCTTTATAATCGACCTGATTTCGGCTGTGATATCGATCATCTCGGTTCGGGAACCCGTCTTAAGGGTGATGGTTTTCATCGTTAATGCCTTTTATTGCAGTGGCCTATCCTCTTGCCTAAAGCTATTTCATCCGCAAGTAGAGTGCCCGGTTGAGATCTGTTATTACGACCCTCCGGCCCCTGGACAAAAAAAAGCTCTGCCGTTTTCGGCAGAGCCTTGAAAAGACTGCATAAGTCTAATTTTTTAGACACAACCGGTCGGTTTCGGCAGACCGGCCATCTTACAAGCTCCCTTGCCCGGGCCTGAGGGGAAGAGCTCATAGATGTGTTTGAGTTTGAAGCCGGTTACCTTTGAAAGAACGCGAACCATCGGAGCGATACCGTTTTTCTCATAGTAATCGCGCAGCACTTCGATCACTTTTTTGTGCTCCTCGTTCATCTCATCGATACCTTCTTCTTTTTTCACATACTGGACCCATTGCTCATTCCAGTTTTTGTAATCATCGATGAATCCATCTTCGTCTACACTAAAGCTTTCTCCACCAAATTCTACTGTCGGCATTTAAACTTCCTCCTTTGACATTTTTATTTTATCCGGCTAATCAGCCTATACGAATCCTTTAAATCATGAAGTTTTGACTAATAGCGGATCAGCATATGAATGTCAACACGAAAAACATACCGTTCAGATGGCGGTAAACAGCCGTCCAGAGCGACTTTCCATACCTGTTTAATCAATGATCACAGAATTTTCGGGGGCGTTTGAGGTTTACGGCCGTTGAGTGCCCCGCCGGACAGCACCCATCAATACTCCCGTGGGGTCGCATTGACCTGATTCAATGTAAAAACAGGGCCGTCCTTGCATACCAGCTCTTTGCCGATCCCACAGCGTCCGCACATGCCGATTCCGCATTTCATCCGGTTCTCGAGGGACAATATAATGTGGTCATGGTCATATCCGAGTTTTTCCAGCACCGGCTGGGTAAACTTGATCATGATGGGCGGCCCGCAGACGATGGCATAGCTGTTTTCATTCCCTTGGGGGGCCTTTTCCTCGGTCACCGGCGGTACAAATCCCACATTGTATTTCCAGTCGGGATCATCGGTGCCGTCCACCGTGATGTGCATGTTGATATCGTCACGCTTTTCCCACTCGATGAGTTCATCTTTGTATAGGAGCATGCCGGGGGACCTGGCACCGTATACAACTGTAATATCGCCAAATTTTTGACGATTGGCTGGGTCTAGCATATAAATGATGGAGCTGCGCAGGGTGGTAAACGCAAAACCGCCTCCGACGATGAGAACATTTTTGCCTTCCAACGCTTCCCAGGGGTACCAGTTTCCCAGAGGACCCCGTACGCCCATGGTATCACCCACTGCCATATTGTGCAGATGGCTGGTGACAACACCGGCCCGGTTGACCGTGAATTTGATGAATCCTTTTTCCACCGGGGAGGAGGCGATGCCGATGGGGATTTCCCCTTTACCGGCAATGGACAACTCGGCGAACTGACCGGCCTTGTATGTGAATTTTTCCTCGTCCCCGGGATTCTTGAAGACAAACTTAAAGGTTTTCAGACTGCGGTCTTCGCTCTCTACGGTGATTTCGTCGATGCGCACCGGGTACGGCAGATACGGATTTTCCACGGATTCCTCCCTTATTTACCCTGCACGGCGCAGAAGTTTTCAACATCCAGGCTGTTCATGGTTTGGCTTACCTTGCGAATGTCGATATTGACCGGGCATTGTTGCACACATCGGCCGCAACCCACGCACATGATGCCTTTGTCGTATTTGTCCACAAAGTATTTCAATTTATGCATAAACCGTTGTCGCAGGCGGGCCAGCTTGGTCTCCCTGGGATTATGGCCGGTGGTATGCACTGTGAAGATAGGAAACATGCAGCTGTCCCAGTTTCGCATGCGCACGCCTTTTTTCCCATAGGCTTCGTCTTGAATATCAAAACACCAGCACGTCGGGCAAACGAATGTACAGGTCCCGCAGTTGATGCAGGAAAATGAGATATCCTCCCAGAAATCCGCGCCGTGCAGCTCCAGGGTGCCCAGGGCCTGCAACCGGTCGGTTTCGATGCCTGCCGTTATTTTCCCCTCGGCCGCTGCTGAGGCGTCCTCCATGGCCTTGGCGTCTCCGGCGGTGGTCCAGCCGGCTTTGTCGGCCAGCTCTTTTCCCTTATCTGTGAGAACTTTGGCCAGATAGTGATCGCCCCGGTCGCTCAAAAGCAGGTCAAGGCCCTCTTCATGGTAGGGCCCGCAACCGGCGGTGGTGCAGAAACAGGTACTGCAGGGGGTGTCACAGGCCAGACCGACAAAGGTGGTGGCATTGAACAGGTTGAGCCAATAAGGGTCTTGGTAGTCGCCGTTGTCGAAATTCATATGCACCAATACCATGGCTTTGGCGTCACAGGGGCGTATGCCGAGCACAGCCCGGGGGGAATAGTCTTTGGGAACCTCTTTGCAGATGCCCTGCTCTTCATCCTCTTTGTCCAGCGCGTAATCCATCATGGTCTCGGACTGCGGAAAGACCAGGCTTTTTGGGGATAGGCGGGTGTTTTGGATCTCCAGCTCAGGGGTTTCACCCGCGGCCAACTCCTTGAAATTGGCATATTCTCGCTGCTTAACAGGCCCGAAAAGGCGATAGGATTCTCTTAGCGCGTCCACTGCCTGGGGCCACTGGGCTTTATCGATTTTGATAACCTTCATAACTGTATGCCTTTGTGAATGCTTATTTAATGAAATCGTCAGGATCGTTGGGATTGTAAACATCCAGGACCGGCCGGCTCTCCAGTGATAGTCCCGCTTCCCAACCATATTGCTCCAGGCAGTCTTTGTTCAGTTTTTTGGTTAGCGTCCGCATATTGATACCCACCGGGCAGGCGCGTTCGCAGGCGCCGCAGTCGGTGCAACGCCCTGCACAGTGGTAGGCCCTTAAAAAATGAAATGTGCGGATATCCATGGGATCTTGGCTTTTGCCCACCCATTGGGGGTTGGATTCATCTACAAAGCATGTGGGGCAATAGCACAGCGGACAGGCGTTTCGGCATGCGTAGCAACGGATGCATGGCGAGAGCAGCTCCTCGAAAAATTTCCATTTCTCATCAGATTCCATCGCTTCGATGGCTTTTACATCGGCATAGGGGTCGACGTCGGTCAGCTCCTCAACCGGTTCGGCGACCATCTCATCGTGGATCACCGGGTTGCGATGCTGGCAGACGCTGCAATTGGACTGCAAAACATCGGCCTTGTCGAGCCTCTTTTCGCCATCCGCCGTTTTAAGGTTCACTTTGCCGTCCGATTCGGTTACGGACAAGATCTCACCATGGGCTTCGATGGCGATTGTGCGTTTGTCGATCATCCCCTGGCAGGGAACGCCGATGACAACAATCTGATCGCGTTTGATTTTGTTTTCCAGGATGTGGGTGACAATATTTCGGCTGTCGCAACCTTTGGCCACGATGCCGATTTTTTCTTCTTTGCGGTTGGTCAGGTAGTTGGCCAGATTGATCCCGCAATTGCTGTCCCACACCAGTTGCTGTGCATCTTCAGGTTTGCGGATGAAACACGGTTCGTTCATCAGGGGGATGGAGCCGGCGCGAAATCCGATGACCATCTCCACCTTGCCCTCTTTGAGCATCCGGTGCGCGATATCCCTGATTTTTGCAGTATAAGCAGTCGTCATCTTTAGGCCACCTTCGCCGTTTGCTTAACAAACTGTTGGTTGGGTCCGATCGCTTTGACCATTTCTGTGATTTCGCTGACCACGTTGACAAACTTGGTGGATTCAGCCGATGAAATCCATGAATAGTGAATGCGATCCGCCTCAACGCCCATATGTACCAGCAAGTTTTTCATCATCGCGAACTTGCGACGCGCGTAGTAATTACCTTCCAGGTAATGGCATTCGCCCGGATGTCAGCCGGACACCCATACCGCGTCCGCGCCTTCCCGCAGGGCGGCCAACGCGAACTTGGGGCTCATGCGTCCGGTACACGGAATTCGCACCACGCGAATGTTGGGCGGGTATTCCATACGGCTGACACCAGCCAGATCCGCAGCACCGTAACTGCACCAATTGCACAGGAAGCTTACAATTTTGGGTTCCCAATTTGACATGTACAATCTCCTTATCACTTAGCTCGCTTCATTGATTGCAAATATTTGCGCGAATATCTGGTTGTTGTCAAATCCTTTCCGCCGAGCGCACCGGCTCCTGGGCTCTGTCAGAGGCCAGGTCCGGATCGTATTTATTCACCCAGGAGCTGTGGTTTAAGGATATTGGCCCTCTCAAACAGGTATTTATTGAGTTTGGCCGCGCTCAGGGTCTCCTGGAAATAATCCCAACCGAATGTGCCCGTAAAAACCAAAAAATTTTCCTATATGTTGATTATAGGGTTGTCAATATATTTTGGGAATATCCGGCATGCTGCAGCTGGGGGCATTGTTAAAAAAAATAAATTTATTATTAGGTGGTTATCTGTGGTAAGCTGGTTCCATGTACCCTATCGTGTTGGCACTGCTGTCCGCAATTTTGTTCGGGGCTTCCACGCCCATTGGAAAGTGGCTCCTGGAGAGCCTGCCGCCGTTCCAATTGGCCGGGTGGTTGTACCTGGGCGCAGCGGTAGGGGTTGCTCCCGGCATTTTAATGACCCGCAATACCAAGACCGCCGTGGGGCACATGGGAAAGAAGAATGTCCAAAGGCTTGCAGGCGCCATCGGTTTCGGGGGCGTGGCCGGTCCGGTGTTGTTGTTGATGGGATTGCAGCGGTCGTCCGCCGCCTCGGTTTCGCTGTGGTTGAACCTGGAACTGGTGGCCACGGCGCTGCTGGGCTTTATCGTATTCAGAGACCACCTGGGCAGAAACGGATGGGTGGGCGTGGCCGGCACGATTCTGGCCTCCGTGCTGTTGTCATGGCATGGGGGGCGGGTTGGCGTATCCGCATTGTTGTTGGTTGCCTGCGCCTGCATCTGCTGGGGGCTGGATAACCATCTCACCGCTTTGATCGACGGCATTACCCCTGCACAGAGCACGTTCTGGAAGGGTTTGGTGGCGGGCGGGGTGAATATCGCCATCGGCCTTTCAGTGGAAAAGCACGGCGCGGGCATTGGATCAGCGTCCGTCGCCATGATCGTGGGGGCTTTTGCCTACGGTTTCTCCATCACCCTCTACATCAAGTCGGCTCACTATTTGGGGGCCACCCGAAGTCAAATGATCTTTTCCAGCGCGCCTTTTTTCGGGTTGGCTCTGGCGGTGCCGCTGCTGGGTGAAAAGATCGTCCCAATACAGGCGATTGCCGCCGGAATTTTGATTGTTTCCCTCGTCCTGCTCTTTCGGGATCAACACGCGCATACCCACATCCACAAACCGTCGCGCCACCAACACGATCACAACCATGCCGATCCCCACCACGGCCACGATCACCCCGGCGCCCATCCCGATGCGTCCCATGATCACGTTCACCGGCATCCGCCCATGTTTCACTCCCATCCCCATTGGCCCGACATTCATCATCGGCACAAACATTAGAGGGTAAAATGCGCTGGAAGAAAATAGGGGCCTCCACCTTGGTTGTATTTGCGTCCGTTTACGGCTTTACATCCACCGGCACATATCCGTTATATGCACCGGCGGATGCGCTTCATCTTCCTTGGCATCGGCCTTCCATCCCGGACTGCTATGAATCCGTCACGTCAGGCCGATGATGTTATCGCTGTGCTCAAGCTCTACTCCCGTATGAGATGCAGGTCCCGGTGGTTTTGCCATTTTGTTTCTCCACTTCAGGTACACACGTCTCCGGAGGCTGGTACAGCATTTTTAGCTTTGCCGTGTCGTTGAGAAAGTTAATGGTATCGATTTCGACCCTTATGACGTTGAGTCCCGTACGCTCTTTAAGGTCGGCAATGAGCCGGCTGTAGTTTTCGGGCTTGATCAGCTCGATTTTTTCATAGGTGATTCTCTGGACCAATTCCCTGTTGTACAAAAAATTTTTCTCCAGCAAAAAGACGGTCACCAGAACGGCTGTGTTGGCCAGCAACAGCTCGGCATAGCTGAGCGAGCCGGTGGAAAGGGCGTTGAGGACAGCTAGGATGATCACCGTGAACAGGTAAGTCATCTCTCGGATGGGAATTTGCTCGGTTCTGTAGCGAATGATCGAAAACACAGCGAACAGACCGAAGGCAAATCCGATTTTTAGCTTTATGCTGGCCAGCATGAAACATATTAAAAAGACCGCGACGTTGATCAGAATCGTTGTAA
>JASFKE010000118.1:0-8819 GCA_050118795.1 Desulfobacteraceae bacterium
TACCCTGTGCGTCTCCAGCCAGGTCGGCTGCGCCCAGGGATGTCGTTTCTGCCTGACCGGTGCCGGCGGATTGGTGCGCAATCTTACCAGCGCGGAAATTGTAGGCCAGATCTGGGAGATCCGCAAAAAGTTGTCGGAGCCTGAACACCTGACCAATTTGGTGTTTATGGGCATGGGCGAACCCTTGGCCAATTACCGCCAATTGATCCGTGCTCTTGCCGTGCTGACCAACAGCCAGTGGGGGATGAAAATCGCCAACCGCCGGATCACCGTCTCCACCGCCGGCATCCCCAGCCGCATCATTGACCTCGGGCGCGACACCAAGGTCAATTTAGCCATTTCCCTGAACGCCCCGGACGATAGCGACCGCACTCGATTGATGCCCATCAATCGCCAGTACACCATCGCCGATCTGTTAAATGTCTGCCGTCAACACCCTCTGCCCAAGGGGCGTAAAATCACCTTTGAATATATCCTGTTCAGAGGCGTCAACGATACCCTCGGCCATGCCAAGCAGCTGGCCAAGCTGCTGGCCGGCATGAAAGCCAAAATCAACCTGATTCCATTCAACCCATACCCCGGCAGCGACTTCCGGCGCCCAACCGAAGAGCGCATCCAGGCCTTTCAAGCTGTTTTGGTGAAAAAGCATTTCACCACCATTGTGCGCTACAGCAAAGGCCTGGAGATCATGGCCGCCTGCGGTCAGCTTCGCGCAGATATTCGGGATTCCACCTGATCACACTTGAATCGATATTTTCAATGTGTTAAAAACCGTAGCAATCTTAGGGCGCAGGAATTTTGGTATCTCCGTGTCCGGGCAATTCAGAAACACCATTTCTGAACAATACACCTTAGTTTTTTTTGCATTATTACTATCCGAGTAGATTATTCGCATTATCAGGTTGTTATTTAAAGATTGCACCTCCAGAGGATCCCACATCCATGAAATTGACTAAACTATTGTTTTTTGTATCTGCCTTGATCTGGGCATCTTTCGACATCGTATACGCCGTGGGCGCAGCCGATGATGTGCTAAATGGAATTATTGAAAAAGAGCAACCCACCATTTCCATCTCCGAAGAGATGGGGGACGCCATGGTGCGGGAGGCGGCCCGGGTCAAGGAGCAAATCCGCAAAAGCGCCAGTTCGATGTTTAAGCGCGAACCTCTGGGGTGGGATTTGCGTACCATCGATTATCTTTACAAATGGGTCCTGGGTCTGCCGATGATGATCCCCACCTTCATGTTGGTGGTGATGGAGCAAAGCCGGGTATTGGGATTTGTGGGTTCGGTTTTGGTGCTGACCTTTCTGGTGGCGCTGTTTTACAGTGTGTTCGGCCGTAAAAAAATTATGGCGCGCATTGAAACAGCCGTGGAGCCGGTGCGCGATAAATTGCCTGAGGTGGTTTATCCGTTTTTTATCTCAGCTGTCAGGATTATTGTGGCAGCCCTGTTTCCTCTGGTGTTGCTGGCCATCTATCTGTTGATCAATGCCATGATTGATTACCAGGTCTCCTGGTTTCTGCTCACCGGGCGGCTATTGGTATTGTGGGCGTTTGGCGCCTTGATTATCAACTCATTGAGGGAGACATTGACCCGCGGCCTTTTTACCGTCACGGTGGCATACGGCATGACAATTTTCCGTTTAACCCGGCTGGCGGTGCTTTATGCCATCTTCGGCATTGCCCTGTTCTGGGCCGCAGATGTGTATAGCCTCCGGCCAGATGCTTTGGCATTGCTGAGGTTTTCGGTTTCGATCTCCATCGTGCTGGTGTTGTTTTCTCTTTTTCTGAAAAAGAGGGCCATGCTTTCACTATTGCCCGAGCTGCCCTATAAAACCTATTCCGGGTTCGCGCGACAGCTCCGTCGACATTACTTTCTATTGATTTTTTTCTCATTGATTGTCGCCCTGTTGTGGTGTGTCGGTTACCGATTGTTGGGCAGCACCGTTCTACTAAAGGTCTGGTCCACCGGCACGGCCTATGTGGGCATCATGATCGCTTTCCATTTGGTCCTTGGATGGCTCTATCGTTGGCAAAAACGGACCCGTTCGGGTGATGAGACCGCCCAGTTTCTCTATCGCTCATTTAAGAGCGTTTTGGTGTACGCCACCGTATTGGCTACCGCAATGATTTTGCTCAACCTGCTTGGATTGCTCAGGCCATTGCAGCAACTGATGTCCTTTCCTGTGTTTCAGTTGGGGGACAACTCCGTCACCTGCTGGACCATCCTTAAAGCCATCCTCATCTTGATCTCTTTTATCTACTTCTCCCGCCTGCTGCAGGCCTACCTCGATTACAAAGTCTACCCAACGGTGGGTGTGGATCCCGGCCTGGGTTACGCTTTGAACACCTTTTTGAAGTACTTGCTGGCCGTGGTGGGGGTTCTGACCTCTTTGCGGGTGGTGGGTGTCGATCTGCGGTTCCTGTTCGTTTTTGCGGGTGCCATCGGTCTCGTCATCGGGCTGGGGTTGCAGAATATGGCTGCCAATGTGATCAGCGGATTCTCGATTATCTTTGGCGGTAAAATTCGCAAAGGGGATTGGATTGAAGTGGGCGACACCATGGGCATGGTCACCGACATTTATCTGCGGGCCACCAAAGTCCGAACACGGGATAACATTGAATACTTGATCCCCAACTCCGATTTCATCTCCGGCGTCGTCGTAAACTTCTCCCTTTCATCCCCCCTAATCCGCCTCGAGTTGCCGGTGGGGGTCTCATATGATGCCGATCCAAGGCAAGTCGAAGAGATTCTAATCGAAGCGGCCAAAGAGGAACCGATGGTGGCCGACTATCGCGAACCCGGGGTTCGCTTCACCGATTACGGCGATAACGCCATCAACTTTGTGCTCCTGTTTTGGGTCGACGTGCGCCGGACTGCCCGGCGACGGGTGAAAAGTGCTTTATATTTTAGGATCTTCGATGGTCTTAAAAAAGCCGGCATTGATATTCCCTATCCCCAACGGGAGTTGCACCTGCGCAGTGGCGGTTTGGTTGCGCAGCCTTGAGTAGCGCCCTTACTTGATCAGGAAACGCTGGGCTTCGGCCGGCAGGATGGGCAAGACCTTTATTTTATCTGTCTTTCCCGCCAGGGTGACGAGTATGGTTGCCGCGGTGGATTCAGAGGCTTTACTGTAGCCGGCACAGATGGCGCCTGCCAGAAATAGAATTTCTTTGGGGCCTGCGCCTGGAAGCACCACTGTGGGGCCGGGGCAACCTTTGACTTTTAGCACGGCATCGTGTTGGGGATCTACATGCGCCATAATCTGTTCGTTGTCTTTCCGGGTGCGGCCCACGATAATCTTAGTATCGGCGTTGAGTCGCATGTGTCGGCCGAATTTTAACAGATGCAGGCCGCGGCGGGTCAACTCAGCGCCATGATCCATGAGATCCTTCAATCGCCTGGCGTATCCCGGGTCGGTTAGCAGGCAACCGCCGGCCGGGGAGGGGTACTGCGTTATACCGAATTGTCGTGCCAACGCGATCTGGGGTTTTCTGGATCGTCCGGAGAGGTTAAGCAGTTGGCTTCGATCCACCAGCCCATTTTTTTCCATGGGGGTTTCCGGTATGTTCCGGGCACACAGCGGGCGCAATATATACCCGTCATAATTGGAGTGCTTTTCCACATAGCGCATGGAGTTGGCATT
Source organism: Desulfobacteraceae bacterium (assembly GCA_050118795.1). Lineage (GTDB taxonomy): Bacteria > Desulfobacterota > Desulfobacteria > Desulfobacterales > Desulfosarcinaceae > JARRKU01. Next base: position 3,649 of record JASFKE010000118.1, read on the forward strand.
TTGGGACATGGGTCGCTGGCCAACGACCTCACCGCTGAACAAAAAATCGAACCCATTGGCATTCATAAAGACTCCCGCTTTTTGGAACATCAACGCGTGGCAGTCCATGCATGGGTTCATATTTTTCCCAAAACCGGCCGGCGGGTTTTTGAGCATGACAAGATACTCTTCGGTTATATCTTGAACATGCAGCGCGATGTTGGTTTGCCTGGCGGCCTGCCGGGCATTTTTGGCGGAAAAGAAAGGGGTTTCGAAGGTGATCCACTCTACATGGATTCCCTGCCGTCGCAGCACCAGTGCCGACAGCATGCTGTCCAAGCCGCCGGAGCACAATCCCAAGGCGCGAGTAGTATGGTTTGATTGATCGGTCATTGAGGTCCTTGCGAATAGAGTTCATATTATTTCAATTGCAATTATCGATGCTGCTTATTTAAGAAACCACATCCTCTAAGTCAAGGCTGCCTGTCGGTTGATGCGTTTCCACCCGGATATATTTACAATGTCATCATTTCATGCTATCGCTCAGCGATGTGGTGATGCAACTTTTTTTCGAATCTTGAATAGAGATAGGAATATTAAAGATGACCACCCAGCGCGAATCCATCGAATTTGATGTCCTGATTGTAGGCGGCGGCCCGGCCGGTCTGGCTGCAGCTATTCGTTTGATGCAGCTGGCCCAAGAGAAGAACTTGGAACTGGAGGTGGCGTTGATTGACAAGGGGGCCGATATTGGCGCCCATGCCATCAGCGGCGCCATCCTCAAACCCGACGCATTGGCCGAATTACTCCCCGACTATGTCGACAACGGCTGCCCCATTGAAACCACGGTGCGCGGTGACGAGTTCTATTATTTAACCCGGGAAAAAGCCTTGGCCATGCCCATGACGCCCAAGTATATGCACAATACCGGGTGCCATGTCATCAGTGCTTCGCGTTTGTGCCGTTGGCTGGGGGGGATCGCCGAGGAGATGGGCGTCAATATTTTCCCCGGATTCGACGGTAAAGAGGTGTTGTACGCACACGATAGCCGCAACATCATCGGCGTGCGTACAGGCGACAAGGGAGTAGAAAAAGATGGGTCTCATAAATCCAACTTTGAACCGGGCATCGATCTGTTTGCCAAGGCCACCATATTTGCCGAAGGCGCCCGGGGCAGCCTGGTAAAATCGATGGCCGCCCCCCTCGACCTGTATACCGGCAAACAGCCGGATGTCTACGAAACCGGCATCAAGGAGGTGATTCAGCTGCCCGAAGGCAATACCTACTTCACCCACAGCAAGGGCAATGATATCCACGTAATGGGATATCCTCTGGGGCTGGGTACGCCGGGCGGAGGCTTTATTTACGAGATGGGCGACAACCGGGTGAGCATCGGCTACCTTACGGCCCTATGCTACGACGACCCCATGTTGGATCCCTATGAGACTTTCATTAAATTCAAGCGCCATCCATTCGTAGGCGGCATCATCAAAGGCGGCAAGGTGATCGAGCAAGGGGCTCGCACTGTTCCCACGGGAGGGTATTACACCTTGCCCAAGCTGGTGGTGGACGGAGGTCTGCTTGTGGGCGCAGGCGCACAACTTCACAACACTCCGGCCCTTAAAGGCATACATATAGCCCTGAAATCCGGCATGCTGGCGGCCCAGGCCGTGGTGGACGCCGTTGAAAAAGATGATTTCAGTTCAAGCGCTCTGCAATCTTACGCCGACCAACTGGATCGGAGCTGGATAAAAAAGGAGATGTGGCAGGGGCGCAACAGCGCCGGGGCACTGGCCAAAAAAGGCCTTTCCAAGATGGTCCATTTGGGAGCCCAGTACATCACCGGCGGCCGCGGCATAGTCGATCCCATGACGCTGGAGGATGATGCCCGGACCCTTACGCCGCTGGTTGGAGCGCTTCCCAAATCAGAAGTCAAAGAGAGCTACGACGGCGAACTTTATGTGGACAAGCTCACCGGCGTTTATCTGTCTAAAACCATGCACCGCGAAGATCAGCCCCCCCATCTGATCATTCATGATCCCCAGGTGTGCAGCGATCAGTGCTACCCCAGATACGGCAGCCCTTGTACCCGTTTTTGTCCGGGGGAAGTATATGAGCTGGGATTGGATGAGGCCACGGGCAAAGCGCAGATCAAGCTCAATCCCTCAAATTGCTTCCATTGTAAAACTTGTGATGTCAAAGATCCCTTTGGCAATATAACCTGGACCTGCCCCGAAGGTGGCGAGGGGCCGGGATATACCGTGGTTTGATTTTTAGAGCCGACCCTTTTTAATAATTGCTAACAACAGCCAGACCCCCAGAAACCCGGCCGCCAGAAATCCAGCCAAACCGATGACGGAGATGCCGTAGAACAGCGGCGGCATGTTGGAGATGACGATCAAGGCCGATCCGATGATCAGGGCGGCGATGATAATGGCAAAAGAGATACGGTTCGAGATCTGGTCATGGGTGGCCAGCATTTTATCCAGATCTTTGAGAATCAGGTTGAAGGAGAGCTTTTTCTGGCGCAGGGAGCGGCTGAGATCCAACAAATCTTTAGGAAAATCGGTGAGGAATTCATAGGTCTGCTCCACCAGCCGCAGGGCGTCATCAGCGATGCGGCCGGGGGCCAACCGGGCCATTTTGATCTGTTTGATAAATGGTGTGGCCATCTGGATCATGTCAAAATCGGGGTTTAGGTTGGCGGCAACGCCCTCTACCTGGGCCAGCGCCTTGAGCATGAGAAAAATATCGGGAGGTATGCGCATGCGGTGCCGGGTCGCCAGCTCCAAGAGATGCTGGAGCAGTTTGGCCAGTTCGATCTCTTTGAGCGGGCGATAGAGATGGTTGGCCAGAAAGTGGGCCACGTCTTTTTCCAATTGGGTGATTTTGGGTTCTTCATCCCAATCGGTGAGCCGCATAAGAATCTGTGCGGTGCGATGCTCATCTCGGCGTATGATGGCATCCACCAATGCGACGAAAACTTCCCGGGTGGAGCGATCCACAGCCCCCATCATGCCGAAATCCAACAAGCAGATAACATTACCGGGCAACACAAACACATTGCCGGGATGGGGATCGGCATGGAAAAAACCGAAGGTGAAGATTTGCTTGAGCAGCACATTCGCCCCCCGTTCGGTAATTAGCCGACGGTCATAGCCGGACTGGCAGAGGCTTTCGATGTCGGATACCTTGATGCCGTCAATATACTCGATGGACAGGACCCGCTTGGTGGAGGTGTCTCGATATACTTTGGGTACGTAGACGAAGGACTCTCCTATAAACTGGCCGGAGACCCGCTCCATGCTGGCCGCTTCAAGGGTGTAATCCATCTCCTTTTCGATACTGCGGGCAAACTCCTCCACGATCTTAATGGGCTGATGAAAAGATAGCTCCTCTACATGACGTTCCGCCAAGGTGGCAAGGTGGAGCATAATTTCAAGGTCCACCTCCACAACATGTTCAATTCCCGGGCGTTGGATTTTAACTGCCACCTCGTCGCCATTGTGAAGGCGAGCTTTGTGGACCTGCCCAATGGAGGCGGAGGCCAGCGGTTCCGGGTCGAAATGCCCAAACAGGACCTCCATGGATTGATGAAGTTCCGATTCGATGGTTTGGACAATGGCCTCATATCCGACGGCCGGAACTTTGTCCTGCAGTTTGGAAAATTCGGTGACAAAATCCAGGGATACAAGGTCGGGGCGGGTGGACAATACCTGCCCCAGTTTAATATAGGTCGGGCCCAGCTCCTCCAAGGCCATTCGAATGCGCTCCGCCCGCGATAATTTTTCCAGGCGTTCGCGGCGTTTTCGGGAGATCATCTGCAGGCCGATTTCGATATATTGTTCGATTTTCAATGTTTCGATGAGGTCGCCGAAACCGTATTTAAAAAGGACGCCAATGATCTGACGATAGCGGTTGAGGTGGCGGTAGGTGCGACCGATGATACCGATTTTGCGGATGCTAATCATAGATTGTCGCTCCCCTCCGAGAGGGGGGGCTGTATGGCCGGGCCCTGTGAACTTTGAATGATGACGTGAATAGTAAAATGCCTGATGTTAATCTTTTTTTTGTGTTAATGTGTTGATAATGCTTTTAAGTTCCCGAATCTCTTTTTTAAGCTCCTTGAGTTCGTCCGATGTTACGATATGGCTCTTTTTCAGGAAATCCTGGACCGTCTGTTCCACTCGTTTTTCGAGTTTACTCTGAGCCTCTTCATATTTTTTTTGAACATCGTCGAAAAATTTACGGCCTTCTGCCTCGGACATCTCTCCCTTTTTTTGGATATCCGCTACCATATCTTCGACTTCGTCCTTTGTTTTAAGCGCCAGGCCGATTCCGGCGAGCATTCCTTTTTTCATAAGATCAAACATGGGCCCCTCCTTGTGAAAATAGGCTTTGTTGTTGGTAGGTTATCCATAAGTAGCATAGGGACTTTTCGATTGCAAGGCGATTGAGCTCCGGGCCCCGACGGAGTTGGTTTTTTTTGCACATGCTGCTTACAATGGCAAAAGGCCCTTGACGGGGGCATTCAACTTGCTTAGGTTGCTTGAGACAGGGTAGCGAGGCATTCCATAACCGGATCGAATTATTGACCCATTTTGCATACCCGAACCCAAAGTTGCACGAATTAGCTCGGTAAGACTTAACACTCTAATTTCATGCAAAATTTTTATCATATGGAATTCACCTAACAGGAGAAAGTACGATCTTATGACATTTTCAATTGCACTGGCAGGAAAAGGAGGGGTCGGCAAAACCACCATTGCCGGCATGCTGATTAAATATTTGGTTGTGCGGGGTAAAACCCCGATTCTAGCTGTGGATGCTGACTGCAATGCCAATCTTAACGAGGTATTGGGGTTGGAGGTGCACGACACGTTGGGGCAGGCCCGCGAAGACATGAAAAAAGGAAAAGTTCCATCCGGTATGACCAAGGACATTTTCATGTCCATGCGTCTGGAACAATCCGTTGCCGAAGAGGAGGGCTTTGACCTTGTGGTGATGGGTACCCCGGAAGGGGCCGGCTGCTATTGCGCTGCCAATTCATTGCTGGCGGGGTTTTTGGAAAAGTTGGTGAACAATTATAACTATGTTGTGATGGACAACGAGGCCGGCATGGAGCACATCAGCCGGCTGACCACCAACAATGTGGATATCCTGCTCATCGTTTCCGATACCTCACGGCGCGG
>JASFKE010000119.1:0-8811 GCA_050118795.1 Desulfobacteraceae bacterium
GGGCTTCATCAGCGTTGCAAGCCGTATCATGGGCACAGCCCCAAATGTTCAGGTAGGTGCCGAACAGGTCCCGGTTGGTTGCGTTATCATCAACGACCAGGACGCGTTTTCCCTTGATCTGTTCCGGCACGGCCACTCGCGTCTCCGGAGGCGTCCGGCGTTTTTCGAGGTGCAGGGTAAACCAGAAGACGGCGCCTTGCCCCATTTGGGACGAGACGCCGATCTTTCCTCCCATCAGCTCGGCGAGCTGCTTGGATATCACCAGGCCGAGCCCGGTGCCGCCGTGCTTGCGCGTGGTGGAGGCGTCGACCTGGGAAAAGGACTTGAACAGGCGGTTCATCTTCTCCGGCGCAATTCCCGGCCCGCTGTCCTTGACGGCCACCTTGAGATCGATGGTGCGATCCTGCTCTTCAATCACTGTGATGCGCAAGGCCACCTCCCCGGTTTCGGTAAATTTGATGGCGTTGCCCGTCAAATTGATGATGATCTGCCGGATACGCCCCGGGTCGCCGTGGAGCCAGGAGGTGACCTGGGGGTCGATGTAACTGGTCAGCTCGATGCTCTTTTTCAGCGCATGGACCGACATGATCTCGGCGACCTCCTCGACCATATCCCTGAAATTGAAATCCAGCATCTCCAGCTCCAGCTTCCCGGCTTCGATCTTTGAAAAGTCCAGAATATCGTTGATGATCGAGAGCAGGGAGTTGGCGCTCAATTTTGCCGTTTTGGCATAATCGGCCTGCTCCGGGGTCAGCTTCGTGTCTGTGAGCAGGCCCAGCATGCCGATGACGCCGTTCATGGGGGTGCGGATCTCATGGCTCATGTTGGCCAGGAATTGGCTTTTGGCCACACTGGCGGATTCAGCCTGGCCTTTGGCCAATTCAAGCTCCCGGCGGTTGCGTCGGCGCGAAAACGCCATTTCATTGGCATAAACGGCCAGCTGTTGAAACTCCTTGATGCTCAACGATGAGGTGTCGATGGTTTCATATTTTTTTACGGCGTTCTGGAAAAAGGTGGCGAAAGCGAAAAAATCTTTGTTGATGACCCGCAGCACCCAGCGCGCCAGCGCCCATGTCGCCAGAATGCACAAGAGCCATACCATGCCGCCGACGAACAGTTCCCTTAGACCTTCATTTACAAATTTACTCTTTTGGGCGGCAATGTCGTCATGGAGGGTGGCGAGATAGACATCGGTGGCCAGGGTCCAGTTCCAGCCGGGGATTTTGAAAGCATAAGTCAATTTGGGCTCGATCTCATCGGTGGCGGGGTTGGGCCAGTCGTATTGGCAAAATCCGCCACCCTCCTCCATTGCCGCGTCCATGATCAATTGGCCGACGGATTTGCCCTTGGCGTCGTAGAGGGTCTTGGCATCTTTGCCGATGATCCGGGGTTGGGTGCGATGGCTGAGAATGAAACCTTGACCATTCAACGCCAGGATGTAGCCGTTTTCCTTGTAGGTGTAGTTTTGCAGCACCTGAATGATTTCACTCTGCAGCTCGCTTTCCAGGGCTTGCCGCTTTATGGAATAACCGATGACCATTTGGAGGGGCTCAAAGTACCTGAAGTAGGCGGTATGCTCTTCGCTCCTGTCAGGATCGGCAGCGGGCAGGAAAAACGTCTCATAGCTATCTCCATAACGCTGGATGGTCGGCAGCGGCTCACCGATAAAAAGGCGGCCGTCGGCATCCCGCTCTTGGAGCAATGAAACGGTTGGATCCTTGCGCCGGTAGGGGTAGACGATTGCCTTGCCATCGGTATCGAAGACCATCAACTTGCCTTTGAGAATATTTTTGTTGAACTGTCTGACCTGACTCTCCAGTTGCGCTTTGAGCGTTTTGTTGTCCCTGCTCTCCTTCAGTTCGTTGTGAACGATGGTCATGGCTGTGTGGATGTCGTTGACCCGGCGGCTCAGATCGGCCCGGGTTTTTCCATAGAGGACGTGGCGCTTTGTCTCGATCACAGCGATAATGTTGCGGATCTGTCCCTTGAGGGTCGCTTTTTCCTGGTTGAAAAAATCCTCTTCCAGCCGCACCAGCTCCTTTTGGAGTCCATGGTATCGCCAGCCGCTGATGATGACAGCCGGGACAAGGATACAGGCCAGCACCACGAAAATGCCTAAAAATTTAGGTAAATCATTCAGTGATCGGTCTCTAAGCATGCCGCGGCCAGTCTCCTAATCGGTGGATCCACTGTCAATCTATGGCGAAATCCTGTTATCGGCTGAGTTTTCGGCGGCTTTAGGGCGCTGGGAGAAAATAATACCCCAGAATTGCGCAAAACAAGGCGATTTGGGTGCCTCTACAAGGCCTATCCGCCGGTAGATATCAGGATATTCGCCGGTGGATGCAACGCCGTAGACGGGCGTAACAGACAAACAAGGAAAAGAGTGTATTGTACTACCGCAACGACCGATAACGCAGTCCAAAAAATCACATTATTATCGGCTTTAAGATGATGTTTTTGGCAAGGATAGGGGCAGGAAGCTGTATTGTAATACCGCGACGACGGATAAGGCAGTCCAAAAAACGGTTAGATCGCTACGACTTGCCGGAAGACAGATCCACCCGCAGTCCGGTTTGGGGGTCGAAGAAAAAGGGTTTTGTGGTGTCCAGGGCCAGCCGCATCTTTTCACCGGCTTTTGCAGCGCAGTCCGGACAGGCGCGGCAGACGATTTCGGTCTGGTTGATCTCCACATAGACGAGGGTGTCCGGTCCGGTGGGTTCCACCACCTTGACGGTGCAGCTCAAGGGGGTGATGTGCTCCCAGTTCTGCATGCCCTCCTGGAAGTCAGTGAGGTTTTCCGGGCGGATGCCCATGATCAGATTGCGCCCCGCCTTGAGCTCCCCGCTGTTTTGGGTGACAGGCACGGCAAAGCGGCGGTCGTCGCCGGTGGTCAGGGGGGCGACGATACGTCCATTTTCTTCTGTCAAGGTGACGGGGATGAAGTTCATGGACGGCGAGCCGATAAAACCGGCGACGAAGCGGTTGGCCGGGTCGGCGTAGACGCCGTTGGGGGTGTCGAACTGCTGCACGATGCCGTCTTTCATGATGGCGATGCGGTCGGCCAGGGTCATCGCCTCGATCTGGTCGTGGGTTACGTAGACAATGGTCGTGCCCAGGCGCTGGTGCAGTTTTTTGATCTCGGTGCGCATCTCCACGCGCAGTTTGGCGTCCAGGTTGGACAGCGGTTCGTCGAACAGAAAAATCAAGGGGTCCCGGGCGATGGCGCGCCCCATGGCCACACGCTGGCGCTGGCCGCCGGAGAGCTGGGAGGGTTTGCGGTCCAGAAGGTCCTGGATTTGCAGGATTTCGGCCACATGGGCAATGCGCTGTTCGATCTGCTCCCTGGAGACTTTGCGTGTCTCGAGGCCAAAGGAGATATTGCGGCGGACGTTCATGTTGGGGTAGAGGGCATAGGACTGGAACACCATGGCGATGTCGCGGTCCTTGGGCGGTACGTTGTTGACCACGCGGCCGCCAATGCTGATTTGGCCGGAGGTGACGGTTTCCAGGCCGGCGATGAGGTTGAGCAGGGTGGATTTGCCGCAGCCCGAGGGCCCCACCAGCACCAGGAATTCGCCGGCTTCAATGGCGATGTCGATGCCCTTGAGGATTTCCACCGGGCCGAAGGCCTTGCGCAGGTTGTCGATGATCAGAGATGCCATATCGCTATTTACCTTTTTTACTTTCTGAGTTGGCTGCTGGGCGCTCGCTGTCCGACCGCCATCATCCTTTCACCGCCCCGGCCGTCAATCCCCGCACGAAGTATTTTCCGGCCACGAAATAGACGAACAGGGTGGGCAGGGCGGCGATGATGGCCGCGGCCATGTCCACGTTGTACTCCTTTACCGAACTGGAAGTGTTCACCAGGTTGTTGAGCGCCACGGTGACCGGCTGGGTCTCGCCGGTGGAGAAGCAGACCCCGAAGAGAAAGTCGTTCCAGATCTGGGTGGTCTGCCAGATGATGGTCACCATGAAAATGGGCAGGCTCAAGGGCGCCATGATCCGGAAGAAGATACGAAAAAAGCCGGCGCCGTCGATGCGGGCCGCCTTGACCAGTTCGCCCGGCACGGCGACGTAGTAGTTGCGGAAAAAAAGGGTGGTGAAGGCCAGGCCGTAGATGGTGTGCACCAGGACCAGGCCCCAGACCGATCCGCTCAGTCCCAGCAGGCCAAGGGTGCGCGCCATGGGCAGCAGGATCACCTGGAAGGGTATGAAGCAGCCCAGCAGGAGCAGGGCGAAGAAGGTGTCGCTGCCTTTAAATCGCCACATGGAGAGCACATATCCGTTGAACGCGCCGATCACCGTGGAGATCAGCACAGCCGGGATCACCATGCGGATGGAGTTCCAGAAGAAGCCTTTGATGCCATCGTTGGCGACACCGATGGTGGCCGTGCCCCACGCCTTGAGCCAGGGCGCCAGGGTGGGGTGCCGCGGCAAGGAGATCAGGTTGCCCGTACGAATCTCTTCCATGGTCTTGACCGACGTCATGAGCATCACCACCAGGGGGATGAGAAAGTAGAGCACGAAGGCAAGGAGCACCCCGTAAATCACTACGCGCCCCAGCCGGCTCCGGTCTGTTTTGTGGTGGGTGTCGGCCATTTTATTTTCTCCTCAGCTCGGAGTAGAGATAGGGTACGATGATGGCCATAACCATGGCGAACATCATCACGGCGCTGGCCGCGCCCATGGCCAACCGGCCCCGGGTGAAAGCGTATGCATACATGAAGGTGGCCGGCAGATCCGATGCATAACCCGGCCCGCCCTGGGTCAGCACCACGACCAGGTCGAAGCTTTTGATGGCGATGTGGGTCAGGATAATGAAACTGCTGAAAAAGACCGGTCGCAGGCTGGGAATGATGATTTTTTGATAGATGCGCGGCAGTGAGGCGCCGTCCACCTGGGCGGCTTTGATGATGGCGTCGTCGATGCCGCGCAACCCGGCCAGGAACATGGCCATGACGAAGCCGGTGGACTGCCACACCGCCGCGATGACCACGCAGTAGATGGACATCTCGGAATTGACCAGCCAGTCAAAGGAAAAACCGGACCAGCCCCACTGCCGCACCACGCGCTCGACACCGAGGCCCGGGTTGAGGATCCATTTCCAGGCCGTGCCGGTCACCACGAAAGACAGGGCCAGGGGATAGAGATAGATGGTGCGCAGGGCGCCCTCCATGCGGATCTTCTGGTCCAGCAAGATGGCCAGCAGCAGGCCGAGCAGGGTGCATAAAAAGATGAACAGGCCGCCGTAAACCAGCAGGTTGCGCACCGCCACCCACCAGCGTTCGATGCCCCACAGTTTGAAGTAGTTGGCCAGGCCGATGAAGTCGTAGGTGGGCAGGAAGCTGGATTTGGTCATGGAGATGTAGATCGTCCAGAGGATAAACCCGTAGATGAATACCAGTGTGACCGCGAAGCTGGGCGCCAGAATGAGTTTGGGCAGTAATGTGTCCAGAGTGGGGAACCAGCTTGTCGGCCGGGTGGAAGATCGCATGGGGCCTTTATCTGCCGTCCGGCCGGTTTTCGTCAACCGGCCGGACGACTTGTGTTTCAAGGAGTTACATTATTTCGTCTTCTACATTCTGCGGTTCTACAGGGTTACATCTTGGCTTCCTTGACAGCTGCGGCCAGCTTTTTAGCTGCTTCGCCGGACGGCATGTCGGAGTTGTAGAAGCTGGTGACCACATCAAACATGGCGCCGCGCACCGAAGGCGAAACCGCCATTTCATGGGCCATGCTGGGCATCAGGCCGCCGGTTTTGGCTGTCGCTTCAAAGTCTTTCATGGAGGCGATGGCCACGGCGTCAAACGGCTTGGTGGAGATGCCCGAACGTACGGGAATGGACCCCTTGTTGACATTGAAGACCACCTGGAATTCGGGCGAGAGGATCTGGCGCGCCATGGCTTTCTGGGCCGCCTTGGCATCGGAGTCTTTGACTTCGAACATGATAAAGGAATCCACATTGAACAGGAAACTGTCGGCGGTGCCCGGCACGCTCAGGGCGTCGTAGTCCTTGCCGGGGACTTTGCCGGCGGCGGTGAACTCGCCCTTGGCCCAATCGCCCATGAACTGCATTGCGGCCTCGCCCTTGATCACCATGCTGGTGGCCAGGTTCCAGTCCCGGCCGGGGGCGTTTTTATCGGTGTAAGATTTAATTTTTCTTAAGATGTCGAAGGCTTTGACCATGGTGTCGCCGGCAAGGGCCTGTTCGTCGGCCTGCACCAGGGCCTTTTTGTAAAAAGCGGGGCCGCCGACACTGGCGACGATGGACTCCCAGACGGTGGCTTCCTGCCAGGCCTGGCCGCCAAAAGCCACGGGAATGAGCCCGGCCTGTTTGATTTTCTCGCAGGCCGCGAAGAATTCGTCCCAGGTTTTGGGGTACTGGACATTGGCCTTTTTAAAGACCCCAGGGTTGCACCACATCCAGTTTATGCGGTGAACGTTGACCGGTACCGCCACCCAATGGTCCTTATATTTCATAATATCGGCCACAACCCCCGGAACCTGGCTGTCCCAGCCTTGGGCCCGGGCCACGTCATCCAGGTTGGTGAGGACATCCAGCCCGGCCCACTCCTGGATTTGGGGACCTTTGACCTGGGCCGCGGTGGGCGGGTTGCCGGAGACCACCCGCGATTTGAGCGCCGTCATGGCGTTGGCCCCCGCGCCGCCGGCCACGGCAAAGTCTTTCCAGGTGTGACCTTCGGTCTGCAACATCTTTTTCAGTTCCTGGACCGCGGCTGCCTCGCCTCCCGATGTCCACCAGTGCAGCACTTCCACTTCACCGGACAGGGCGTTGGGCACCAAGCCCGTGACCAAAACTGCTGTGCACAGGGCGATCAGCTTGAGCATACGTAACATAGGGGTTACCTCCTTTGATGTTGAATTGGCAGTTTGGTTATATTAATCTATAATGTGTAACGGGAAGGCCGTTTCCGTAATTTGTGACTATCTCAAGTCTAATGGACGGTGTCAAGATCGAACCTAAGCACCGCCATAAACTTGCCAAATTAATTACGTTAAAGACTATTTATTTATAGATAGACAGATAAAACCCGTTCGGGTGGAGGTGCCCATGCAGATAATCCAGATGGAGTTTGGCGACATGGCCAATTTCAGCTACCTGGTCGGATGTGACGCTACCGCTGAGGCCATGGTGATCGATCCGGCAATCGATGCCCGGAAAATATACAACAGAGCCATAAAAGAGGGGCTGACGGTGAAAACCATTGTCAACACCCACGGCCACGGCGACCATACCGCCGGCAATGCCGAATTAAAGGCACTTACCGGCGCACGGATCGTCATCCATGCCTTGGATGCCGACAGCTATCCGGATGCGGATCTTCGCTTGTGCGATGAAAAAAAGCTGGATGTCGGCCGCATCCGGTTCGAGATATTTCATACCCCCGGCCACACGCCCGGGGGCATCTGTCTCTATGCACAGGGAAACGTGTTTACCGGCGATACGCTCTTCGTCGGCGACAGCGGGCGCACAGACCTGCCCGGTGGCCATCGTCCCACTTTGGGCGCCTCTATCCGACGCTTGATGAAGCTGCCGGATCAGACGGTGGTGTGGCCGGGGCACAACTACGGGCCCACCACCTGTTCGACCATCTCGTGGGAAAAGCGGCACAATGTCAATGCCCGGGAGTATGGGTACTACGTTGCCGACGGAGCTGGCTGAGGCCCTTTGGAACCGTTGCATCGGAGCCCGGCGCGGGGCGTGTTGACATCCACCCCGTACAACACTAATATAGAGGTATCAACAGCTGTGACTGCCTGACGAACTTCATACGCTTTTTAAACAGCACTTTGCATCATCGCCCGCCATTGATCCGGAACAACGCACTAAATTCCGGCAGTGAATCCACCACCCCGGCACTGTTCAATTCGTCGGAGACCGCCTGCTGAGTGATCCCCATAGTTGCATAAAAAAGATGGCAAAAAGGATAAAAACACTCTTATCAGCTGCAAGCCAATCCCGGGAGCATGGCGGGCCGGTGTCGAATATGGATCGGGCCGGCCGCCAGAGAATAAACCCCAAAGGCTTTTTGCCGCACTGGGGTAAACGCCACAGCAAAGGAGGTCGCCATGTATGACACCATTCTGGTCCCCCTTGACGGATCCAAGCGGGCCGAGGCCATCATCCCGCATGTCCAGGCCTTTGGCCGTGATGTCCAGTCCAAGGTGATTTTACTGACCGCCATCGAGCACAAAACGCTGATCAGCGCCGAAGGGATTCAGTCCCTGCCGGATGCAGGCGAACTGGAGCGCCGGATGCAAGCTGCGCAGGTGTACCTGAAGAACCTGACCGAAGAGTTCCGCCGCATGGATATACAAACAGAATATAAGGCCGTCTATGGTTCAGCCGTCGAGGTCATCATTCAAGTCGCTGAAGAAGAGGATGCCAAACTGATCGCCATTGCCAGTCATGGGCGGACAGGCTTGAGCCGCGTTTTCTACGGCAGCATCGCCGCCGGGCTGTTGCAGACGGTGGATCGGCCGCTGCTGGTCATTCGATCGCGGGGATCTAAATCAGACAAGACGCCTAAGTGAGGCGAAGATGTCCCATGGGGCCGGGCCGAATAATGGATATCATCATCAGCCGCGCCCGGCTTCCACGTAAAAAACCCAGGCAAGACATCCGACTCGACCAAGGCCGGCAGATGATCATCGATGCCGGCCTTTTTGCCATTTTTTCAGGCAACGATAGGGGTTACCCATGCCCTATGGTTTGTTCGAGTGATCGCATAAGACCTTTCAAATGATCGTATCCGTCAACCAGCCATATTTTGCACCCTATCCCGG
>JASFKE010000120.1:0-8788 GCA_050118795.1 Desulfobacteraceae bacterium
AATTTTTCGCCGGTAAAGTCATAACGCTTGTATTTGCCGTACTTGATGATGTTGTCCTGGTTATTGCACCAATGACAGGCAGTGGGCCCGGTTTGATTTTCCTTGGCAATTTCATTCAGCAAAAAGAAGCTGATATGCCCCATACGTACTGATATGGTCTTTTGCAGGCTGAACGGGATGCCCATAAAACGGTTTGACTCGGCATGGAATACCATTTGCCGCATTGCAGGATTTGATAACCTGAACTATCATGACCTGAGGCACACGTTCTGCTCGAATCTGATCCTTGCCGGGTTCGGTTTAAAGGAGGTGAAGGAGATGATCGGGCATAAGGATATAGCATCGACAGATCGGTATTCTCATTTGACCAATTTGCATAAGCAGAATACACAGGAAAAGCTTGCTGCACACTATGCACGAAATGGAGAGGTTTGATTTTTGCTACCTATTTGGTCACCTAATGGCAATGGCCAAGAAAAAAGCGGGCCAGAGAAACTCTGTAACCCGCTTAAATCTTTTAATAATTTTGGTCGGAGCGAGAGGATTTGAACCTCCGACCCCTTGAACCCCATTCAAGTGCGCTACCAGACTGCGCTACGCTCCGACACAAAAACCGCTTGATAGCATTAAGGTGCGGGTGTGTCAAGGGATGAAAGCAACTTATATGAAGTTAAATTTACAGCAAAACATTCGTCCACGGGTCCTGAAACCCGGCGACACTATCGGTGTTGTGGCGCCGGCCGGTCCGTTTCAAAAAGATCTCTTTGATGCCGGTGTGGATGCGATCCATGGCATGGGATTCGCCACCAAAATAGATGGTGGTATTTTCATGCGACATGGGTTTTTGGCCGGTGAAGATCGTCATCGCGCGGAACATTTCAATGCCATGGTCGCTGACGATGGTGTCCAGGCCATTATGTGCGCCAGGGGAGGCTATGGTTCGTTAAGAATCCTGGACCGGTTGGATGCCAATGCACTTTTCAGCAACCCTAAACCGTTGATCGGATTCAGCGATATCACGGCACTGCACCAGGCTATCCGCATCAAGATCGGTTTGATTACATTTCATGGCCCCATGGTGACCACTTTGGCGCGTTCGAACAGCGCCACTGTGCACTCTTGGTATGATACCCTGACCGGGAGTTGTGATCTTTCCCAGGCATTGTCCGCATCGCGTATTCTCAAACCTGGAGCAGCCGAAGGGGTATTGACCGGCGGCAACCTGGCCACCCTTTGCCATATGGTGGGGACCCCTTATGGTGCAGACTATTCAGGGGCGATACTGCTGATAGAAGATGTGGGGGAGGCGCCCTACCGCATTGACCGCATGTTGACCCAGATGAAGATGGCCGGCACGCTTGAGGGCCTCAACGGTTTGATTGTTGGAGAATTTGAGGATTGCGGTCCGCAAGATGAGATCGATGCGCTGATCGTGGAGCGATTCCGGGATATGGATATTCCCATTGTATCCGGAGTACCCATAGGCCATGGCAAAGATAACCTGACCGTGCCTTTAGGGGTTAAGGTCCGGTTGGATACCCAAGGGCCGGCATTAAGACTGCTGGAACCGGTCTTTCAGGTAGATGAAGGTCAAGGGCAATGACTTTGGATAATGTTGACCGGATCATGAGAGGCGGCGTTGATAGCGGCGTTTTTCCCGGTGCCGTTTTGCAGGTTGTGGCCGACAATCGAACGGTTTTCAACCAAGCTTATGGATCGGCGGATCTGTTTTGTGGCCGTCCCATGACGCTGGATACGTTCTTTGACCTGGCCTCTTTAACCAAACCGTTGGCCACCGTGCCTGCGGTGATGGTTCTGGTCCAAAGGGGACAGCTTGACCTGGATCAGTGTATCGGTGACATTCTTCCTGATATAACAGGATGCGGCAAAGAGCGGATCACACTGCGGCAGCTGCTCAATCACAGCTCCGGATTACCGGCCTGGCGGCCTTTTTTCATGGGTTTGCGAAATATCCCCATACCGTCGCGTCTGGCACTGCTGCGCAGGCGATTGTTGGCGGAACCATTTGCATCAAGGCCCGGCCGCAAATCGGAATATAGTGATTTGGGCTATATGCTTCTTCAGTGGGTCGTGGAAATCCTCAGCGGTCAAAGTTTGGACCAGTTCGTCTCCCATGAGATCTATGCCCCCCTGTGTATCGAAAACCTATCCTTTAATAATGCCAACCAACCCGTTTCCGGCCCCCATCAATATGCCGCCACCCAATTATGCCCCTGGCGCAACAAATTAATGGTAGGGCAGGTAGATGACGATAATGCTTATGTCACCGGTGGTGTGGCCGGCCATGCCGGTTTATTCGGCACGGCGGATGCCGTTAGCCGGTTGCTGCACGGGTTGCTGGCCGCCGATCGTGGAGATAGTGACAGCGGTGTGTTTAATCCAAATTTGGTGCATGCTTTTTTTGAGGCACCGCCAAACCAGCGATGGGCATTGGGGTTTGATACGCCCTCGCCCCAGGGATCCAGCGCGGGACAATATTTTTCATCCCGGAGCGTAGGGCATTTGGGGTTTACCGGTACATCCTTCTGGATGCACCGGCAAAAAGGGATCATCGTAGTGCTGTTGACCAACCGGGTTCACCCGTGGCGATTCAACCCCGGTATCAAGGCATTTAGGCCCCGGCTGCATGATGCGGTGATGAGAGCCCTTTGACCTCGTGGATACTCGAATCGATCAACCCGGATACAAGGCGATCGAGCCCTGATCCGCTGTGATATTTTTCGGTGCGAATTCCATAATATAAACTTGAAATTACACGATGTATCTGTTAGCGGTATCTAACTGCCTGCTGGTTCGCAGGCGCCACATCTGCTGCAGCTAAAACGGAACACTGACCGGTGATAACAGATGCCGTTTACATAATTAAAGTACAGAAAGCAAAAGTATGAATTTTTTCTTTGATTCAATTTTGGGAATTTTTTCCAGTGATCTGGCCATCGATTTGGGAACCGCCAATACCTTGGTCTATGTTAAAGGCAAGGGGATCGTGTTGAGCGAACCGTCGGTGGTGGCGGTACGTACCGACAATCGCGCACGCAACCGTGTGCTGGCGGTGGGCTCTGAAGCCAAGAACATGTTGGGGCGTACGCCGGGCAATATTGTGGCCATTCGTCCCATGCGCGACGGCGTTATCGCTGACTTTGAAGTGACCGAAGCCATGCTGCGCCATTTTATTCATAAAGTCCACAATCGTCGTTCCCTGGTGCGTCCCAGGGTGATCATAGCGGTGCCGTCCGGCATCACCCAGGTCGAAAAAAGGGCCGTCAAAGAGTCGGCCGAGTCCGCCGGAGCCCGTGAGGTTTTTTTAATCGAAGAGCCCATGGCGGCAGCTATAGGGGCCAATCTTCCCATTACAGAGCCGACCTGTAACATGGTGGTCGATATCGGCGGCGGTACCACAGAGGTGGCGGTGATCTCCCTGGCCGGAATCGTCTACAGCCGTTCGTTGCGGGTGGCTGGAGACAAGATGGATGAAGCCATCATTCAGTATATCAAACGAAAATATAATTTGCTGATCGGCGAGAGAACCGCTGAGATGATCAAGACCACGGTGGGCAATGCGTATCCCGATCCCGATAAGGTGGAAACCATCGAGGTTAAAGGCCGTGACCTGGTATCGGGGATTCCCAAAATTTTGGCCATCGATTCGGAGGAGGTGCGTGTGGCTATCTCCGAGCAGATCGATGCCATTGTTGAAACTGTTAAAATCGCTCTGGAACAGACACCGCCGGAACTGGCCGCCGATATCGTTGACCGCGGCATTGTCCTGACAGGTGGTGGCGCCTTGTTGGCCAACTTGGACAAATTGTTAAGAGAGGAGAGCGGTTTGCCTATTACGGTGACGGATGACCCCCTGTCTACGGTTGCGTTGGGATCCGGTAAAGCGCTTGACACCCTTGAAATCCTTAAGCAAGTGGTGATTTACTGATTTCATGTTCTCAAAAAAAATGATGATGATCGTTGGCCTGATCGCTCTGGTCACCATCAGCATCCTGACCTTATCTTTAAGCAGCCGCGAATCTTATCCTGCATACGGCCCCGGTAGGATAGCCATATCTATAGTAGCGCCATTCCAAAAAATGATCGTGGGGACCACCCGTTTTCTCCGTGACATCTGGGAACACTATTTTTTTCTGATCTCCGTGATGGAAGAGAATGAAATTCTCCACCGGCAATTGCGTCAAGCCAAAGCGCTGAACCACAAAAACCGGGAGGTTTCGCTGGCTAACGATCGTTTGCGTCAGTTGCTTGCCCTGCAAAAAGAGATCACACGGCCCATGATTGCTGCTCAGGTCGTTGGCAAAGACCCTTCGCCTTGGTTTCAAACCATCTTGGTGGATAAAGGGCTATCCGATGGGGTTGAAAAAGGCCAGCCTGTTATCAATCCCGAAGGTATCGTGGGATTGGTAACCGACGCCACAGGCCATTTTGCGAAAGTGATGCTCATTACCGATCCCAACAGTTCTGTGGATGCGATCATTCAGAAAAATCGTGCCCGCGGTATTATAAAAGGGGGAACCTCGGGCTACTGCGTGCTTAATTACGTTTTGCGCAAACACGATGTGACCGAAGGTCAGGTGGTGATCTCTTCAGGGATGGATGGGGTTTTCCCCAAAGGGCTGCCCATTGGCGCCATCGCATCCATCGTAAAACAGCAAGCGGGGATTTTCCAGGACGTCACGGTTCGTCCTTTTGTGGATTTTGAACGTATCGAAGAGGTGCTTATCGTTCCATTAGCCAAAAGGGATGATACGCCATGACGATACTCTTCTATATTCTTGCATCTCTGTGCCTGGTTATTATGAAAACGGCATTAATCCCCACGCTGCCGCTCTTTGAGAAATTCTACGATCCGCTGATCCCCATCATTATCTACTTGAGCCTGTTTCGCTCCATTAAAGAGGGGATCCCCATCGTACTTTTTTTTGGATTAAACATGGACAGCCTGTGCGGGGGACCCGTTGGGCTCTATCTGACAACCTATATCTGGCTCTATGCGGCAATGAGGTGGATCAGCCAGTTTCTGCACACTGGTAATTTCATTTTGTTGGCGCTCTCTGTGACCACCGGAGTGATCCTTGAGGGGGCGGTCATGCTGGTCTATATGGCGGTATTGGCCCCCACCGCCATCATACCGGAGGATATGGCGCGTACCGTGCTGATGCAAATTGTCTGGTCCATGGTCACCGGCCCGGTGATCCTTCTCATTATCGGCTGGGCGCAGAAACAGGTTGATCTGTTGCAGGACCGTATGTTTCCGGATTTTTTAGATATGGGTGGTGACTAATTTGGTGCGAACTTACCTAGAGAGCACTGATAGCGAGTGGTTCAACCAACGGCTGACCGTTTTGTTGGTCTTTGTGTTCATAGCATTTGCCGTGCTCCTGTCCCGGTTGATCTATCTGCAAGTGATAGAGGGCAGGGAATACCGTCGCCTCTCGGAGATTAACAGTATTCGCCTGCAGGATATTGACGCACCCCGAGGCTTGATCTATGACCGCCATAATCAGTTGCTCGTCGATAATCGCCCTTCGTTTAATTTACATATTATCTTAAAAGATGCCAAGCCCGTTGAACAGACGCTGGCAAGGTTAAGTGACCTCATCGGCGAATCCACGGAAGATTTAAAAGCACAAATCAATAAAAACAAGCGGCAGGGGGCTTATACCCCCATCTTGTTGAAAGAGGATATGGGGCGGGATTTACTGGCCGCCATCGAGGTTAATAAGTTCGATCTGCCTGGCGTGGTGGTGCGGGTGTCGCCCCGCAGGCATTACCTGTTCTCGAGCCGGGCGTCACATTTGATAGGCTATGTCGGTGAGATCAGTGCCCAGGAGCTTAAACTGGAACAGTATGCCCAAATCAAGGGTGGCGATTTCATCGGTAAATATGGGATCGAAAAATCATACGAGACCCTGTTGCGGGGAGCTCGGGGTGGACGGCAAGTGGAAGTTAACGCCACCGGCCAGGTTGTCAGCGTGCTCAATACGGTTGAGGCGCAAGCCGGGCAAAACATCACACTCACCATAGATTCCCATCTCCAAGATTCTGCCCAGAAACTGCTTGAGGGAAAGGCCGGCGCAGTCGTTGCCGTCGACGCTAACAATGGGGAGATCCTGGCCATGGCAAGCAATCCGACCTATGATCCCAATTGGTTTGTGGTGGGCATGACACCAGAGCAATGGAAGTCCATTATTGAAAATCCTTTCAGGCCTCTGGAAAATAAAGCCATTAAGGCTGAATATCCACCGGCGTCAACCTATAAAATCATTACTGCTTTGGCCGGATTGGAAGAGGGGGTTATCGATGCCGGCACCACTTTTTTTTGTCCGGGGCATTATCGGTACGGCAACCGAACTTATCGCTGCTGGCGACGTGGTGGTCATGGAGATGTGGATGTCGTCAAAGCGATAGAGCAATCGTGCGATGTCTTTTTTTATCAAGTAGGTGAAGCATTGGGTGTGGACCGTCTGGCGTGGTATGCCAAAGCCTGCGGGCTGGGAGCATTGTCGGGTATCGATTTGGATCAGGAGTCCAAAGGATTGGTCCCCACCAAGGCCTGGAAGCAGAAACGTTTGGGCAGACCGTGGCAGGGGGGCGAGACGATATCCGTCTCCATCGGGCAGGGTTTTAACCTGGTGACCCCCTTGCAAATGGCAATTCTGACCGCAGCCGTCGGAAATGGCGGGACGCGATATAAACCTAATATTATAAAGAAAATACACAGTCTTCAGAGTAAGACATTAATTGAGCACAAACCGGAAGTGGCTGGCCTTTTGCCGGGCAGTCCATCGTCACTGGCATTGGTCCGGCAGGGGTTGTGGGCTGTGGTCAACCGACGCAAGGGCACCGCCCATGCGTCGCGATTAAAAGCAGTTGAATACGCCGGCAAGACCGGCACGGCGCAGGTCGTGGGGCGAAAAGCCGTTGAAGGGCTTGATGAAGATCAAATTAAATTGATGCATCGGGACCATGCCTGGTTTGTGGCCTACGCGCCTGCAATCGAGCCCAAAATTGCGGTGGCGGTGATCGTGGAGCATGGCCAACACGGTTCCAGCGCAGCGGCTCCCATCGCCAAAGAGATCATTAAAAACTATCTCGGCATGTACGATGCGGCGGAATCTCTTGCCGGCGGTCGATCCGGAGACAATGCCGTCGATGACAACGGTAGCCGGGTTGGTGAATATGCCGGCAGCCAAGGAGTTGTACGTCCATGATTGATCGGCGCCTGGTGGAATATTTTGATTGGTGGATGCTTGCCCTGGGGACCCTGTTGGCTGGCTTTGGACTGGTGGCACTCTACAGCGCAATTCATGCCGGGGCGGATGCTGCCCCGTCGGGCCTGTTTACCAGGCAAATCATTTGGTACGGTGCCGGCAGTCTGGTGATGATCATTGCATTTCTATTTAATTTCAAGAGTTACGAGCGCTGGGGCCACATATTCTACATCTTTTGTATTGGGATGCTGATCGCAGTGCTTCTTTTTGGAAAATACATTGGCGGTTCCAGGCGCTGGCTGGCACTGGGGCCTGTTTCGGTGCAGCCTTCGGAGATCGTCAAGTTGGCTGTAATCGTGGTGTTGGCAAAGTATTACGCCCGTGTCTCCACCACCAATGGGGTGGGATTCAGGGAATTGGTGACACCTTTTGTATTGACCGCCATTCCTTTCGCTTTGATTGTGCGGCAGCCCGATTTGGGGACCGCCATGGTGGTGGCGTTAATTGCCGGCACCATGACGTTTTATGTGAAAATCGAGCGGCGCACTTTCTTTTGCCTGATCGCGGGATGTGCCTCGATCATTCCAATGGTTTGGATGTTTCTGTTAAAAGGATACCAGAAGCAGCGTATCCTCACCTTCTTGAATCCGGACCGCGACCCGTTAGGGACAGGATACCATATCATCCAATCCAAAATAGCCGTTGGATCCGGGATGCTCACCGGAAAAGGGTTTCTTAAAGGGACCCAGAACGCCCTGGATTTTTTACCCGAGCAACATACTGATTTCATTTTCTCCGTGCTCTCCGAAGAGTGGGGACTGCTGGGCTCCATGGTGGTGCTGACAAACTTCCTGTTGCTCATTACCTGGGGGCTTGCCATCGCACAGCGCAGCCGGGATACTTTCGGAAAAATCCTGGCCGTGGGCGTCACCTCCATGATTGCCTGGCAGATGTTCATCAACATCGGTATGGTGATGGGATTGATGCCGGTGGTGGGGGTGACCCTGCCATTTATCAGTTACGGCGGCTCTTCCATTATCACCATGATGACCGGCATGGGGTTGCTGCTCAATGTGAGTATGCGGAGATTTCTGTTTGAACCATAAGCGCGCCCTTAGCACAGGGCAGCAATGACGTTCCACTTGGAAAGATGGTTTCCCGGCCCCCAGCACTGAGAGCCCGGTACCCTGACACTGAACCCTGACCCCCGGAGGCAATATGAAAAAAAAGGATAAAAAACTGTCACACTCCGATTCAAGCACCATCTCAACCCTTCTCGGTCGTGATACCCAAATCGAAGGCACCTTCACTTTCAGTGATACCATCCGCGTGGATGGCCATATCAAAGGAAAGATGGTCAGCGCCAACGGCACTGTGATCATCGGTGAAAACTCGGTTGTCGAAGCGGATGTACAGGTCGCTATGGCCATAATTCGGGGCAAGGTAAACGGACGCGTGGAGGCGAAACAGCGCATCGAGATCTATGCGCCCGCCAAGGTCAGCGGCGATATCAGCGCCCCCACAATCACCATCGATGCCGGTGTTGTTTT